>JBAZPY010000207.1:0-4014 GCA_041645515.1 Agrococcus sp. | reverse complement strand
TCGACGGACTCGCCGACCGCCTTCAGGCCCGCGAAGTGGATGACCGCGTCGATGCGGTGCTCGGTGAGCACGCGGCCGACGAGCTCGGCATCGCCCGCGTCGCCGACGATGAGCGGCATCTCGGCGCCCGCGATGCGCGCAGCACGGCGCACCGCCTCCTCGCTCGCGTTCGACAGGTCGTCGAGGATCACGACCTCGTGGCCGTGAGCGACGAGGGCGATGGCGGTGTGCGAGCCGATGAAGCCGGCGCCGCCGGTGAGCAGTACACGCACGCGAGCCTCCTGATGAGTCGAGGGGACTTCAGCGTAGCCGCGCGGCGACCGCCTCTGCGGTCATCACGGCACGTACGCCGTGCCGTACTGGTCGACGTAGGGCGCGACGTCGCCCGCCCGCAGCGCGTCGCCGAGCGCGGCGGTCTGCGCGACGTCGACGACGTTGACCGACTGGCCGCCCCGGTTGCCGAAGCCCTCGATCGGCGCCATGAGGCTCACCACGTCGTCGCGCTCCAGCTGCTGGCTGAGGCTCGCGAGCGCGATCATGTCGTCGATGCTCAGCTCGCCCGTGATCTTCAGCCGGCCGGCGAAGTGGCCGAACAGCTCAGGCAGCGCGGCGGGGTCGCTCGTGGCGAGCTCGTCGATGCGCTCGAGCATGCCGATCACCGCCGCGCGCTGCCGCTCGGCGCGATCGAGGTCGCCGGCGGGCAGCCCCTTGCGCTGCCGCACGTAGATGAGGCCGTCGGTGCCCGAGAGCTGCACCGGGTCGGCGGTGAAGTCGACGACGCGGCCCGTGCTGTTCACGGTCACGGTGGTGGGGTACTGGTTCTCGACCTCGAAGCCGTCGAGCGCGCGGGTGAGGGCGATGAAGCCCTCGAAGTCGGCCTGCACGACGTAGTCGATCTCGAGGCCGCCGAAGAGCTGCGAGACCGTCGCCTGCATCATCGGCGTGCCGCCGATGGCGAAGGCCGCGTTGATCTTGCCGGAGCCCGCACCGGGGATCGAGACCCACGAGTCGCGCGTGATGGAGACGAGCGTGAGCGACTCCCGGTCGGCGGAGATCTGGGCGACCATGATCGTGTCGGCGTTGCCGGTCATGCTGCCGGGGGTGCGCGAGTCGGTGCCGAGCAGCAGCGCGGTCACCGCGCCGTCGGGCAGCGGGTCGGCCGGCTCGGTCGGCGTCGGCGTCGGCGTGGGCACGGCCGTGGGCGGTGGCGCCGACGGCGTGGGCGCGGCGGACGATGCGCTGCCCGTGGGTGTCGGCGTGGTCTGCGGCGCGCATCCGGTCACCGCCACGAGCGCGGCAAGGGCGGCGACGGCGAACCGCCCGATCGGTGGTCGCTTCTGCGTCTCTGGCACGGCGGCCCCTTCCAACGTCGATCCGACCCTAACGAACGCGGGCGCCGCTACGGCTGAGCGCCCTCCGAGATGAAGCGGTACACCTCGGCGTCGACGCGCTGCTGCTTCGGCAGCGCGAGCGCCGCCGTCAGCAGGCGGCGGGAGCTGAGCACCGGCGCAGGGATCGTCGCCAGGTCGTACTCCGAGTAGCCCGCGCCCGCCCACTTCGTCATCCGGTGCTCCCAGTGGAAGAAGTCGTAGAAGTCGTAGCCCCGCAGCGCGTCGACCGAGAACTGCGTGTGCTCGATCCAGCGCGCGAGCTCGTCGTGCAGCTCCGGATCCTGGTTGAACGGCGACTGCGTGTACTTGGAGGCGAGCAGCTGCGGCGTCAGCTCGCGCTCCGAGGTGTTGCGCCACATCCCGGTGATGATGGCGCCGCCGATGCCGAAGATGGTCGCCGCTCGCGCCGGCGCGTGCAGGTAGAGGGTGTTGGCGAGGTTGGCGTAGCGCTGCCAGGCGGGGAACGTCGCGTTGTAGAGCCCGGCCATCGCCGAGGTCGGCTTCATGGCCGGCACGTCGAGCCCGATGTGCGCGAGACCCGCGGCGGCCGACAGCCGGCCGGCGGTCATGAAGTCGGCGTAGGTGCTCTTCGAAGCGACGTGGAACGGATGGTACGTCAGGGTGAGCGCGCCGGCCCGCTGCAGGTCGGTCAGGCCGGCCTCCAGCACGGCTCGCGAGTCCCGGCCGGCGGTGAGGGCGAGCACAGTGACGGGCGCGACCGAGATCCAGTTGCGGATCTGCTGCCGCAGGTCGTCGCGGAAGCGCTCGCCCGCCTCGCGCGTCGAGAGCTCGACACGATCCTCCAGCGGGAAGAAGCGCTCGCTGGAGACGGTGGTGCCGAGGATGGTGAGGCGCGCGTTGGCGTAGAGCTGGCCGACCTCGTCGTGCGGCGTGATGAGGCCCGGCAGCCACCGGCCGGCGGGGGAGCGGTACGCCGGGTGGTCGAGCGCCCAGCGCATCCGCGTGCTCGCCAGCCCGCCGACGAGGTCGGCGAGGATCGCGGAGTGCGAGGCCAGCGCGACGCCGTCAGCGCTGGGATGCCAGTACAGCGACCGCGTGCCGAGCGGGTCGCCGTAGACGTCGAGCCGGTCGCCGCGGGCGATGAGCACGAGGTAGCGGCCGGACAGCCACGCGATGCGCTCGTCGAGCGCCCGTGTCTGCATGACGGGGTCGGTGCTGCCCGCGATGGCCTGCAGGATGCGCTCGGCCACCCGCCCGCACGTCTTCGGCCCGCCGTCGTCGAAGGCCTGCCCGAGCACGAGCACCTCGGCGCGCTCGGAGCGGGCCGCCTGCCGCTCGAGCGCCGGATCGAGGCGCACGTGCCACGCGCCGACCGACTCGCGCCCCCACGACTCGAGCGGGGCGGCGGTCGTCGGGCCGCGGGTGACCAGGAAGCCCTTCGCGAAGACGTTCTTGTAGCCCCAGATCTTGTACGCGGGCCGCAGCTGCTGCTCGCGCCGACGAAGCTCCTGGAGCGCCCGCGCTCGCCGACGCTCGTCGCGGTCGCCCAGCAGCGATTCCAGCATCGTGTCGTCCCCCCGTGGCTGCGAAGCCCGATCGGCCCGCGAGGGCAGCGTCATCCGTCGAGGCGAGCGTATCCGAGCGGGTCGGCGGCGCTCGCGATGGTCAGCCGTTGCTCGCGATCCACCGACGCGCGGAGCGCCGCGCCGACGCTCGTCGCCCGCGCACGACCATCGCCTCGATGGCCACCCCCAGGAGGGCGCCGATGACGGCGCCGAGGCCGTTCGCGATGACGTCGAGGTTCGATGAGACGCGGCCGGGCATGAAGGACTGCACGAGCTCGACGCCGACGCTCGCCGCGACGCACATCGCCACGGCCATCCACCACCGCCGCGCACCGAGCGCGAACGTCAGCAGCAGCGCCACCGGCACGAGCATCGCGACGTTCGCGAGCACCTCGAGGCGCGTCCAGTAGAGCCACTCGAAGAGCTGCTGGGAGTGCAGCCACTCGATCCCTTGCACGACTCTCGGCTTCGCTCGCATGAAGAGGTGGCTCGGCCAGAGGGTGATGACGAGCACGATCGGCACGCCGAGCAGCAGGCCCACGCTACCGAGGCGGCGCAGCGGCGCGATGCGACGCGCGTGCTGCACTCGATGCTCAGTCATGCCTCAAGTCTGGCCGTGGAACCTGTGACGGGGCGGCGAGCGACCCTAGGTTCGTGCCATGACGGCAGATCCGCACCCCCCGCGCCACGCGCGCGAGCACGACGCAGCCTTCCGCATCCTCATCGTCTGCACCGGCAACATCTGCCGGTCACCGCTCGCCGTGCAACTGCTGCGCGCCCGGCTCGCCCCCGCCTTCCCCGAGCACGACACGTCCGTCGTCGAGGTGACCAGCGCCGGCACGGTCGCGATCGACGGGCACCAGATGGAGCCGGCCGCGATCCGCGAGGCCGCGCGGCTCGGTGCCGCCGGCGCGCGCGAGCACCGCGCCCGTCGGCTGCTGCCCGAGCAGATCGAGCGCGCCGACCTCGTCATCGCCATGGCGCGCGAGCACCGCGACGCCGTCGTCGGGCCCATCCCGCGCGCCCGCCGCCGCACGTTCACGCTCATCGAGCTGACCCGCACCCTCGAGTCGGTGGCCGCCGGCAACGGGCCGGTG
>JBAZPY010000206.1:0-4015 GCA_041645515.1 Agrococcus sp. | reverse complement strand
CCGCTCGGCGGCCGGCGTCTCCGCGGCGCGGCGGGCGACGGCCGCGTCCACGCGGTCGGCGAGCGCCTCGTCGTCGGTGACCAGCACGGCGCTCGCGAGCTCGTCGTGCTCGGCCTGGCTGACGAGGTCGGCGGCGACGAGCTCCGGGTCGGCGCTCGCGTCGGCGATGACGAGGATCTCGGTGGGTCCCGCCTCCGCGTCGACGCGCACGGTGCCGGAGACGGCGCGCTTCGCGGCGGCGACGAAGACGTTGCCCGGCCCGGTGACGACGTCGACCGCCTCGAGCCCGATGCCCGGCACGCCGTGCGCGAGCGCGCCGATCGCGCCGGCGCCGCCCATGGCGTAGACCTCGTCGACGCCGAGCAGGGCGCACGCGGCGAGGATGGTGGGGTGCGGGAGCCCGCCGTGCTCGGCCTGGGCGGGGCTCGCGACCGCGATGGAGGCGACGCCCGCCGCCTGCGCGGCGACGACGTTCATGACCACGCTCGACGGGTAGACCGCCTTGCCGCCCGGCACGTAGAGGCCGACGCGGTCGACCGGCTGCCAGCGCAGCTCGACGACGGCGCCGGGGGCGAGCTCGACGCGCGACGGCGGCGGCACCTGCGCCGCGGATCCGGTGCGCACGCGGGCGATCGCCGTCTCGAGCGCGTGCCGGACGTCCGGTGCCAGCGCGGTGAGCGCATCCGCGATCGTCTCGGCCGGCACGCGCAGCGCGTCCGGCCGCACGCGGTCGAACCGCTCGGCCTGCTCGAGCAGCGCCGCTTCGCCGCGCTCGCGCACGTCGCGGATGAGCTCCGCGACCGCCGGCAGCGCCGCCTCGACGTCGACCGCGGGCCGCGGCAGCAGCGCCCGGAGCTCGCGATCGTCGGGCAGGGTCGTCAGGTCGATTCGTCGGAGCACGGGTTCCATCGTATTCAGTCTCGATACGCGGTCGCCTTCGGCGACTGCTACTCGACCAACGGGGCTACGGTCGCCTTCGGCGACTGCTACTCGACCAACGGGGCTACGCGATCGAGGCGGGGCCCAGCAGGCTCTTCAGCTCGCCGAACAGGTCGCTCGAGACCCGCACCTGCTGCGGCAGCGCGAACACCCGCTCCACCTCGGGCCGCTCGAGCGCGAGCCGCACGTCGGTCGGTCCCGCGTGCCGCTCGAGCAGGCCGCGCAGCTCGCGCATCGCGGTCATCGACGCCCGGCGCTCCGGAATGCGCAGCTCGAGCGGGCGTGTCTCGTCGACCGGCTGCACGTCGGGGGTGTCGATGCTGTTCGCGTGGATCGTGAAGCCGTCGTCGCGCGTGCGGACCCGGCCCCGCACGACGACCACCTGGTCGGCCTGCAGCGCGTGGCGGAACTCGGTGTAGCTCTTGCCGAGCACCATCACCTCGAGCTCGCCGCCGAAGTCCTCGAGCGCGAAGATGCCGTACGGGTTGCCGGAGTTGCGCGCGACGCGGTGCTGCACGCTCGTGACCAGGCCGGCGAGGATGACGGTGTCGCCGTCCTCAGCGGTCTCGGCGAGGTCCTGGATCTGGTGCGTCGCGTGCTTCGCGAGCTCGAGCTCGAGTCCCGCGAGCGGATGGTCCGAGACGTACAGGCCCAGCATCTCGCGCTCGAACGCGAGCTTGTCCTGCTTGCCCCACTCCGGCCGGTCGGGCACCCGGTCGGCGACGGTGTCGAGGTCGTCGAAGATGTCGCCGAAGAGGTCGACCTGGCCGTTCGCCTCGTTGCGCTTGATGGAGACGGCGGCGTCGACCGCGTCCTCGTGGATCTCGAGCATCCCGCGGCGGGTGGCGCCCATGGTGTCGAAGGCGCCCGACTTGATGAGCGACTCCACGGTGCGCTTGTTCGCGACGCCGAGCGGCACCTTCTTCAGGAAGTCGTGGAACGAGACGTAGGCGCCCTCGCGCTTCCGCGCCGCGATGATGCCCTCGACGACGCCCTCGCCGACGTTCCGCACGGCGCCGAGGCCGAAGCGGATGTCGTCGCCCACCGCCGTGAAGTAGAGGGTCGACTCGTTCACGTCGGGCGGCAGCACGGTGATGCCCATCCGCCGGCACTCCGACAGGTAGATCGCCATCTTGTCCTTGGAGTCGCCGACGCTCGTCAGCAGGGCCGCCATGTACTCGGCGGGGTAGCGGGCCTTCAGGTAGGCGGTCCAGTAGGAGATGACGCCGTAGGCGGCGGAGTGCGCCTTGTTGAAGGCGTAGTCCGAGAACGGCAGCAGCACGTCCCAGAGCGCCTTGACCGCCTCGGCCGAGTAGCCGCGCTCGCGCATGCCGCCGGAGAAGGCCTCGAACTGCTTGTCGAGCTCCGCCTTCTTCTTCTTGCCCATCGCGCGCCGCAGGATGTCGGCCTGGCCGAGCGTGTAGCCGGCCACCTTCTGCGCGACCGCCATCACCTGCTCCTGGTAGATGATGAGGCCGTAGCTCTCGCCCAGGATCTCGGCGAGCGGCTCCTCGAGCTCCGGGTGGATGGGCGTGATGGGCTGCAGCCCGTTCTTGCGCAGCGCGTAGTTCGTGTGCGAGTCGGCGCCCATGGGCCCAGGCCGGTAGAGCGCGATGACGGCGGAGATGTCGCCGAACGAGTCGGGCTTCATGAGCCGCAGCAGCGAGCGGAGCGGACCGCCGTCGAGCTGGAAGACGCCGAGCGTGTCGCCGCGCTGCAGCAGCTCGTACGCGGCGCGGTCGTCGAGCGTCAGCGTCTCGAGGTCGATCTCCTCGCCGCGGTTCGCGCGGATGTTGTCGAGCGCGTCGGAGACGATCGTGAGGTTGCGCAGCCCCAGGAAGTCCATCTTGATGAGGCCGAGCGACTCGCACGCCGGGTAGTCGAACTGGGTGATGATGGCGCCGTCCTGCTCGCGCTTCATCACGGGGATGATGTCGATGAGCGGGTCGGACGACATGATCACGCCGGCCGCGTGCACGCCCCACTGGCGCTTGAGGTTCTCGAGGCCGCGGGCGGTCTCGAAGACGGTCTTCGCCTCCGCGTCGGTCTCGATGAGCGCGCGGAGGTCGCCGGCCTCCTTGTACCGCTCGTGCTTCTCGTCGAAGATGCCCGAGAGCGGGATGTCCTTGCCCATCACCGCGGGCGGCATCGCCTTCGTGAGCCTCTCGCCCATCCCGAACGGGAAGCCGAGCACGCGGGAGGCGTCCTTGAGGGCCTGCTTCGACTTGATGGTGCCGTAGGTGACGATCTGCGCGACGCGCTCGCTGCCGTACTTCTCGGTCACGTAGCGGATGACCTCGGCGCGCCGCCGGTCGTCGAAGTCGATGTCGAAGTCGGGCATCGAGACACGGTCGGGGTTGAGGAAGCGCTCGAAGATCAGCCCGTGCTCGAGCGGGTCGAGGTCGGTGATGCGCATCGCGTATGCGGCCATCGAGCCGGCGCCCGAGCCGCGGCCCGGGCCGACGCGGATGCCGTTGTCCTTCGCCCAGTTGATGAAGTCGGCGACCACGAGGAAGTAGCCGGGGAAGCCCATGTTCGAGATGACGTCCATCTCGTACGCGGCCTGCCGGTGCACCTTCTCGGGCACGCCGCCCGGGTAGCGGCGCTCGAGCCCCACGGCGACCTCGTGCCTGAACCAGGTGTCCTCGGTGTGGCCCTCCGGCACCGGGTAGCGGGGCATGTAGTTGGCCTGCTCGTCGAACTCGACCGAGCACCGCTCGGCGATGAGCAGGGTGTTGTCGCACGCCTCCGGCAGGTCGCGGAACAGGTGCCGCATCTCGGCGGCCGACTTCACGTAGTAGCCGCCGCCCTCGAGCTTGAAGCGGTTCGGGTCGTCCATCGTCGAGCCGGACTGCACGCACAGCAGCGCCTCGTGGCTCTTCGCGTCCTCGGCGTGCGTGTAGTGCAGGTCGTTCGTCGCGAGCAGCGGCAGGTCGAGGCGACGCCCGATCTCGAGCAGGTCGTCGCGCACCCGCTTCTCGATCTCGAGGCCGTGATCCATGATCTCGAGGAAGTAGTTCTGGGCGCCGAACAGGTCGCGGTAGGAGGCGGCCGCCTCGATGGCGGCGTCGAGCTG
>JBAZPY010000205.1:0-4017 GCA_041645515.1 Agrococcus sp. | reverse complement strand
GTGGTGGCTCGTGCCGTGCACCATCCAGCGGCGGTGCAGCTGCTGGTCGGGCTCGAGCGACTCCTCGGCGGAGATCGGCAGCAGCCCCCACTCGGCGGTCCTGCGCGCGATGACCTCCATCGCGGCCGCGTGCACCTCCTTGAAGACGATGCCCGGCTTGACGACCGCGAAGGCCGCGTCCGCCGCCTCGGCGACCGCGTCGTACACGCGCCGCTGCACCTCCGTGAAGGTGCCGGAGATGGGCAGCGTGCGCGTGATGTCGGCCGTGTACAGGCTGTCGACCTCGACGCCCGCGTCGAGCAGGATCAGGTCGCCCTCGCGCACCCGCCCGTCGTTGCGGGTCCAGTGCAGGTAGCAGGCGTGGTGGCCGGATGCGGCGATCGTGTCGTAGCCGACGGCGTTGCCGTCGAGCCGGGCGCGACGGTGGAAGGCGCCCTCGACGACGCGCTCGCCGCGCTCGTGGCGCGTCGCCTCCGCGAGGTCGGCGATGACATCGTCGAAGCCGCGCGCGGTCGCGTCGACCGCCGCCTGCACCTCGCCGATCTCCCAGTCGTCCTTCACGAGCCGCAGCTCGCTCAGGTCGCGGGCGAGGATGTCGCCGTCCGGGTTCGCGTCGGCGACGCGCGCCTCGACGGCGGCGTCGGCGCCGGTGACGACGAGCGCGGGGACGTCGGCGTCGAGCACGGCGTCGAGCTCGGCGAGGTCGGCGGTCGCCACCCCCAGATCGGCGGCGACGTGCGCGAGCGAGGGCCGGGGGCCCACCCAGAACTCGCCGATCGCCGGGTTCGCGTAGAACTCGGTCGTGCCGCGGCCCGCCGGTCCGCGGAAGTACAGCGTCGCCTCGTGGCCGTCGTCGGCGCCGTCCGCACGCACGGGCTCGAGCACGAGCACCGAGTCGGGCTCCGCATCCGACCCCCAGCCGGTGAGGTACGTGAAGTCGGGATGCGCGCGGAACGGGTAGTCGGTGTCGTTCGAGCGCACCTTGAGCGAGCCCGCCGGGATGACGAGGCGAACGCCGGGGTGCATCGCCGAGAGCCGGGTGCGGTGCTCGGCCGCGGGCGCGGCGGCGGCGCGCGGCGCGGGCGTCGTCGCCTCGCGCTCGGCCCAGCCGGACTGGATGTGCTCCGTGAACGCCGAGGACGTCGGCGTCGTCGATCGGTTGGTGGTGCCCTGTGCAGCAGTGCCCTGTGCAGCAGTGCCCTGTGCAGCAGTGCCCTGTGCAGCAGTGCCCTGCGTCGTCGAGTCGGTCATGCCCGCCATCATCCCACCGTCGCCGGGTGCGAGCCTCAGCCTCTCGTGGAGGGCGGGTTGCGGTCGGCGTAGAGCGCGGCGAAGAACCCGAGCGTGGCGCCGTCGGGGTCGGGACCGCGCTCCTTGAACTCGTCGAGCAGCTCGAAGAGGCGCCGCTCGAACTCCTCGCGGTGCGCGTCGTCGATCTTGAGGCCCATCCAGGTGGCGTCGAGCTGGTCGGGCGGCAGCCCCTCGATCTGCTGCAGGAAGGTCTCGACGAGCACGGGCGAGCCCTCGGGCATCGAGGTGCGCCATGAGAGCCCCGTCGCCCGGTAGGGCACCTCTCGCGCCCCGCCGGCGCCGGCGCGCTCGGGCTCGGCCTCGAGGAAGCCGGTCTGCACGAGCGTGCGCACGTGGTGCAGCATCGTGCCGGGGTTGACGCCCAGCAGCTCCGCGAGCTCCTTGTTCGTGCGCGACTCGAACGCGCACAGCCGCAGCGCCCGCAGCCGCAGCGGCGAGCTGAGCGCGCGCGCCATCGCCTGCGCGCGCACATCGGTGTCGTCCGCCCGCAGCTCTATGCGCTCCTCGCCCATGTCGACACCCTACGCCAGCGATTGACATCCCTCAATCGGCGGCGCACACTGATCGACATGTCCCAATCGGAGATCCGTGCGGCGCGCGCAGACCGCTCGCTCTGGCGCGACGGCAACTTCCTGACCATGTGGAGCGGCCAGGCGCTCGCGCAGCTCGGCTCGCAGGTCACCGAGCTCGCGATCCCGGTGCTCGCGGTGCTGCTGCTGAACGCGACCGAGCTCGAGGTCGGCTACCTCAACGCCGCGGGCGTCGCCGCGTTCCTCGTCGTCGGCCTGCCGGCGGGCGCGTGGATCGACCGCATGCGCAAGCGCCACGTCATGATCTGGGCGGATGCGGTGCGCGCCGTCGCGCTCGCGGCGCTGCCGCTGCTGTGGTGGGCAGGGCTGCTGCAGATGTGGCACCTCTACGCGGTCGCGCTCGTCGTGGGCGTCGCCACCGTCTTCTTCGACGTCTCGTACCAGAGCATCCTGCCGTCGCTCGTGCGACCGCAGCAGATCGCCGAGGCGAACGGCAAGCTGCAGGCGACCTACGAGGTTGCGAACATCGGCGGCCCCGGCATCGGCGGGTGGCTCATCGGCATCGTCGCCGCGCCGCTCGCCATCCTGGCCACCGTCGGCACCTACCTGGCCTCCGCCGTCGCGCTGCTGCTGACGCGGGACCACGAGCAGCCGCGGGCAGCCGACGACCGCGCGCCGATGCTGCGCGAGATCGGCGAGGGCATGCGCTGGGTGTTCGGCAACCCCCTGCTGCGACGCATCGTCACGACCACCGGCATCTTCAACTTCTCGAGCACGCTGTCGATGACGCTGCTGCCCATCTTCCTGCTGCGCGAGCTGGGGCTGACCCCGGCCGCGATGGGCGTGATCCTCTCGCTCGGCGCGGTCGGCGGGCTCGCGGGCGCGATCGCGACGCCGCACATCGTGCGCGTGATCGGCGAGGCGCGCGCCATCCCGGTCAGCGCGATCGCGTTCGGCGTCGTCGCGTGCTTCCTGCCGCTCGCCGCGACCTTCCCGGCGGTCGCGTTCCCGCTGCTCGTCGCCCAGGGCTTCGTCGCCAGCTTCACCGTGCTGCTCTACAACATCACCCAGGTCACGTTCCGGCAGCGCATCACGCCGCCGCGCCTGCTCGGGCGCATGAACGCCTCGATCCGCTTCTGCGTCTACGGCGTCATGCCGCTCGCGGCGCTCGCCGCCGGCGGCCTCGGCACCTGGCTCGGGGTCGTGCCGACGATGTGGATCGGTGCCCTCGGGGAGGTGCTCGCGGCGCTGTTCGTCATCGTCGGGCCGTTCTGGGCGCTGCGCGAGCTGCCCGACGCGCCGGAGTGAGGCCGCGTCCCGGGCGGCTCGCAGGCGGCGCCTCGTAGGGTGTCGGGATGCAGGTGCCCACCCCCGCGGGCCTCGCCGAGTGGCGCGAGGCCGCCGACACCGCGGCCGACGCGTCCGTCGCATCCCACGTCGACGGCGACCACGTGCTGCTGCTGCGCCGCTGGCGGCGCGGGGGCGCACCGACCGTCGTGCTCGTGCACGGCATCGGCATGGGGCAGCAGTACTTCGGCCTGCTGCGCGAGGCGCTCTCGGCCGAGCTCGACGTCATCGCGGTCGACCTGCCCGGCTTCGGCGCATCGCCGGAGCCGGAGGACAGCCGCACCATGCCGGAGCTCGCCGACCTCGTCGCCGAGGGGCTGCGCGCGATGGTCGACGAGCCGGTGATCGCGCTCGGCCACTCGATGGGCACGCAGGTCGTCGCCGAGCTCGCCGCCCGGCACCCGGACCTCGTCGAGCGCGTCGTGCTCATCGCCCCGACCGTCAACCCGGAGGAGCGCAGCGGCTGGGTGCAGGCGTGGCGGCTGCTGCAGGACCTCTGGAACGACCCGCCCATCGTGGCGCTCATCGGCGCGCGCCTGTACGCCCAGACCGGGGCGCGCTGGTACCTGCGGAAGCTCCGGTCGATGCTCGACCACGACCTCCGCGACGTGCTGCCGCGCGTGCTGCAGCCGACGCTCGTGATCCGCGGCGACGAGGACCGGGTCGTGCCGGCCGCGTGGGCGTCGCAGGTGCGGGACCTGCTGCCGAACGGCGAGCTGCGGATCGCGCGCGGCAAGGGCCACGAGGCGATGGTGACCGGCGCGGAGCCGGTCGCGCGGATGGTGATGGAGTTCTCGGCATGATCATCCCCGGGGAGGTGGCGGTCTGG
>JBAZPY010000204.1:0-4027 GCA_041645515.1 Agrococcus sp. | reverse complement strand
TGCAGTGCTGCAGCTTCCTGCAGCGTCACCGGACTCCCAGGAGGACCCCATGAACGCTCCCCGTCGCGCGCTCGTCGTCATCGACGTGCAGAACGAGTACTTCGCCGGACCGCTCGAGATCCAGTACCCGCCGCACGGCGAGTCGCTGCCGATGATCGCGAAGGCGATCGATGCGGCGAACGCCGCCGGCATCCCCGTGATCGCGGTGCAGCACTCCGCGGGCCCCGGAGCCCCGGTGTTCGACCCCGGGACCGACGCCTTCCGGCTGCACAGCGAGGTCGCCGACCGGGCACGGGGTGGCTGGAAGTCGGTCGTCAAGCAGTACGGCTCGGTCTACGCGCAGACGGATGTCGCGGAGTGGCTGCGCGCGCAGCAGGTCGACACCGTGACCCTGCTCGGCTACATGACGAACAACTGCGTGCTGGCCTCCGCCGTCGAGGGCGAGGGTCACGGCTTCACGACCGAGGTGCTGTCCGACGCGACGGGCGCCATCCACCTCGCGAACGATGCGGGCTTCGTCGATGCCAAGACGGTGCACACGACGCTCCTCACGCTCCTGGCGTCGAACTACGCGGCGGTCGGGACGACGGACGAGTGGGTCTCCGCGCTGCACGCACAGGCGCCGCTCGCGAAGAGCGACCTCGGCAGCTCGGCCGTCGGCGGTGCGCGTCGCGTCGCGCAGCAGGCAGCACGGGCCGCCTGACGGCGAGGCGCGCGGCGCGATCCGCGGCGACCTTCAGCGCGCGCTGATGCGCATGATGCAGGGTCGAGGCATGCGAACGACGAACCGCGAAGTCGCCCGGTCAACGGCCCCTGCCGAGGAGCGAGGCGGTCCGGCCTCCGTGGTCGTGGTCGGGCACGCGGCGCGCGACCTCGTGCTGCTCGTCGACGAGGTGCCGGGGGCGGGAGCGAGCGCATCGGTCGATCGCCGGGTCGAGCGACTCGGCGGCAAGGGCGCGAACATCGCGGTCGGGCTCCGGCAGCTCGAGCCTCGCATCGCGCCGGTGCTGCTCGCCGTGCTCGGCGAAGACCCCGCGGGCGAGCAAGCGCTCCGCGAGGCGCGCGATGCGGGCATCGACGTCGGCTACGTCGCTCGCCGCGGCACGACTGCGCTGCTGGTCGACCTGGTCGCGGGCGCGGGGGAGCGCCGGCTGCTCGAGGATGTCACACCCGAGTCGCTGCTGACCCCCGCCGACGTGACAGCCGCCGAGCGCGCGCTCCGCACCGCCGACGTGGTCGTGCTGCAGCTGCAGCAGCCGGATGAGGCCCTGCTCGCCGCCGCGAGGGACGCGCATGCGGGCGGTGCGCGCATCGTGCTCGACGGGGCCACCGAAGGCGCCGCCCGCGGCGAGCTGCTGTCACTCGCGACCGTCGTGCGCGCAGACGCCGAGGAGGCGGTCATCCTCACGGGGACCGAGATCGACGGCGTGGACGACGCGGAGCGTGCCGCGCGCGAGCTGCTGGCGCACGGTCCGGCGCTCGTCGCCCTCTCCGTGCCGGATGCCGGCGACCTGCTCGTGTGGGATGGAGGCACGCAGCTCTACCCGCACGGCGACGCCCCGGTGGTCGATCCGACCGGCGCGGGCGACGCGTTCGTCGCGGGCCTCGTCGCGGGCCTCGCGCGCGGGTGGGCGTGGCCCCAGATCGGCCAGGCGGCGGCGGATGCCGCGGCGGCGACCGTGCAGCGGCTGGGCGGGCACCCAGAGCTGCGCCCCCTCGGCGACGACGGCGACGGCGGTGCGTCGCACGGGGATCGGGCCGGCGCGTGACGCGCCCGTTCGCGTTCGATGTCGCCCCGTGGAGCATCGGCGTCCACGGGTTCGATGCGACCGGGCTCGCGCATCGCGAATCGGTGTTCGCGCTCTCGAACGGCAACATCGGGTGGCGCGGCGGCCTCGACGAGGGCGACCCGTGCGGCATCCCGGGCAGCTACCTGAACGGCGTGTTCGAGGAGCACCCGATGCCCTACGCGGAGGACGGCTACGGCTACCCGGACGTCGGGCAGAGCGCCATCAACGTGCCCAACGGCCAGGTCATCCGCCTGCTCGTCGACGATGAGCCGTTCGACATCCGCACGGGCGCACTGCAGCGCCACGAGCAGCGGCTCGACCTGCAGCGAGGGACGCTCCGCCGCGATCTCGAGTGGACCTCCCCGGGCGGCGACACCGTGCGCGTCGCCTCCACCCGGCTCGTGTCGCTCGAGCACCGGGCGGTCGCGGCGGTGCGCTACGAGCTCGAGGCCGTCGACCGTCCCGTCACGGTGACGATCCAGTCGGAGATCGTCGGCGACGTGCCGCAGCCGACGTCCCACCCCGACCCGCGCGTGCAGCAGGCGCTCGACGGCGCCCTGCAGGGCGCCGGGGGCTTCGTGCTCGGCTCCGCCGCGACGCTCGTGCACCGCACCAGGGGCAGCGGGCTCGGCATCGCCGTCTCGATGGACCACCTGGTCACGGCGTCCGCCGCGACAGCGCCCGCGGTGTCGACCGAGGCATCCGACGATCTGGCGCGCACCTCGGTGCGCGTGCGCCTCGCCCCCGGCGAGCGGGTCGAGGTCGTGAAGCTCGTCGGCCACGCCTGGTCGGGTTCGCTGTCGGTCTCGGCGCTGCGCGATCGCGCCGAGGCGGCGGTGGCGGATGCGCTGCGCGACGGCTGGGACGCGCTGGTCGCGGCGCAGCGCGCGCGGCTCGACGACTTCTGGGCGTGCGCCGACGTCGAGGTCGAGGGAGACCCGCGGCTCCAGCAGGCGGTGCGGTTCGCGCTCTTCCACGTGTTCCAGGCCGGCGCGCGGCTGGAGCTGCGATCGGTGCCCGGAAAGGGGCTCACCGGGGCCGGCTACGAGGGCCACACGTTCTGGGACTTCGAGGCGTTCGTGCTGCCGGTGCTCACCTCGATCGCGCCGGAGGCGGCGGCGCAGGCGCTGCGCTGGCGGCACGCGACGCTCGACCGTGCGCGCGAGCGCGCGAGCACGCTGCGATTCGCGGGCGCGGCGTTCCCGTGGCGCACGATCGACGGACGGGAGTGCTCGGGCTACTGGCCCGCGAGCACCGCGGCCCTGCATCTCAACGCCGACATCGCCGCAGCCGTGATGCACCATGTGCGCGCGACCGGGGACGTCGCGTTCGAGCGCGAGGCAGGGCTCGAGATCCTGGTCGAGACGGCGCGGCTGTGGATGTCGGTCGGGCGACGCGATGCGGACGGCGGCTTCCACATCGACGGCGTGACCGGTCCCGACGAGTACTCGGCGATCGTCGACGACAACGTGTTCACCAATCTCATGGCGCGGATGAACCTGCAGGGCGCTGCGGGCGCGGCGCGTCGGCACCCCGGTGTCGCGCTCGCGCTGGGCGTCGATGATGCGGAGATCGGCGGATGGGTCGCCGCGGCCGCGGCGGTGCACGTGCCGTTCGACGACGAGCGGCAGGTGCATCCGCCGTCGGCCGGCTGGACCGACCTCGCGCGCTGGGACTTCTCCAGGACGGGTCCGGAGCAGTACCCGCTCCACGACCACTTCCCCTACCTCGACCTGTATCGCAAGCAGGTGGTGAAGCAGGCGGACCTCGTGCTGGCGCTGCACTTCGCGCACGAGGCGTTCACGCCGGAGGAGAAGTCGCGAGCGTTCGCGTACCAGGAGGCGCTCACGGTGCGGGACTCGTCGCTGTCCGCCGCCGCGCAGGCCGTCATCGCCGCCGAGGTCGGGCAGCTCGAGCTCGCCGCCGACTACCTCGCCGAGGCGGCGACGCTCGACCTGGACGACCTGCACGAGAACACCGACGAGGGCCTGCACATCGCATCGCTCGCGGGGCTCTGGACGGCGCTCGCCGCGGGCTTCGGCGGCATGCGGGAGAGCGCCGCCGGCGTGCGCTTCGCGCCGCGGTTGCCGCCGCAGCTGACGAGGCTCGCGTTCGGCGTGCGGCTGCACGGACGCACGCTGCGCGTCGACATCCGCCCCGATGCGACGGTGTACGAGCTGGGGGAGGGTCCGCCGCTGCGGATCGGGCACTTCGACGACGAGCTGGAGCTGCGACCG
>JBAZPY010000203.1:0-4037 GCA_041645515.1 Agrococcus sp. | reverse complement strand
CCGGCGGATAGCGTGAACCCAGCCACGAGGAGGATCCCATGAGCAACGCACTGAAGAAGGCTGCGATCTACTTCGGCTTCGCCGAAGAGGACGAGCTGACCCAGGAGGTCCGCCCTGTCGAGCGGACAGAAGAGCAGGACCGGCACGACCGTGCCCCACAGCCGCGGGAGCGGGTCGAGGAGCCGCGCCGCGCGCCGGTCACCAAGCTCCGTCCGGCGCAGAAGGTGAGCGACATGAGCGAGATCCTCACGGTGCACCCGCGCCAGTACAAGGACGCCAAGCCGATCGCGGAGGCGTTCCGCGACGGGACTCCCGTGATCATCAACCTCTCGCAGATGACCGACAGCGACGCCCGCCGCCTGATCGACTTCTCGGCCGGACTCACGCAGGGCCTCGAGGGGCGCATCGAGCGCGTCACGACCAAGGTCTACCTGCTGACGCCCGAGCACATCGCCGTCTCCGGCGGCCGATCGGTCGACGAGGACACGGACTCGGCCGTCTTCGCCCACTGACAGGTGCCCTTCGTCTCTATCCTCGCGTGGGTCGTCTATGCCGCCGCGAACCTCGCGCTCTACGTGCTCTGGGCGAGGATCATCCTCGACCTCGTGCGGCAGCTGCGGCGCGACTGGAAGCCCGCGGGCTTCTGGCTCGTGCTGTCGGTGTGGCTGCTCCGCGTCACCGACCCGCCGCTGCGCTTCGTGCGCCGCTTCGTGAAGCCCGTCCGCATCGGCGGCGTCGCGATCGACCTCGCGATGCTCGTGCTCATGCTCGCGCTGTTCCTCCTCATCGCGATCGTGAGCCCGTTCCGCTTCGCGTGACCCGGGCGGCGCGGGCCCTCGGGCTAGGATCGTCAGCACGCCGTCCGCGACGGGTACAGTGAAATCTGCGCTGCAGGCCCGATCGGGGCCGCAGTCGAGCAAGAAAGGCATGCCATGGCACTGACTCCTGACGACGTCGTCCACAAGCGCTTCGAGACGACGCGCTTCCGCGACGGCTACGACCAGGACGAGGTCGATGACTTCCTCGACGAGGTGGTGACGGAGCTCCGTCGACTCACCGAGGAGAACGACGCGCTCCGCGCCGAGAACGAGCAGCTGAAGCAGGGCGGCGCGGTCGCCGCACCCGTCGACGCGAGCGCACAGGCCGCGCAGCCGGTCGACGCTGCGCAGACCGTCGACACCACCGCGCTCGACGAGCTCCGCGCCGAGAACGAGCGGCTCCAGCAGCGGCTCGCCGAGGCCGAGGCGCGCCAGGCGGAGGCCGCTCCGGCCGCCGAGCCGCAGCAGGAGCAGGCACCCGCCGAGGCCGCCGCCCCCGCCGCGAGCGGCGAGGCCAACGGCCTCATCGCCCTCGCGACGCGCCTCCACGACGAGCACGTCGCCGCGGGCGAGGCCCGTCGCGACGAGCTCATCGCCGCCGCGCAGGCCACCGCGCAGCAGATCGAGGACGACGCCGAGCAGCGCAAGACCGCGCTCGAGCAGGAGTACGACGAGAAGAAGGCCAAGCTCGAGCAGCAGAAGGTCAGCCTCGAGCAGAAGATCGACGAGCTCAAGAGCTTCGAGCGCGACTACCGCCTCAAGCTGCGCGGCTACATCGAGAGCCAGCTGCGCGACCTCGACCGCTCGTCCTCGCTCGCCTTCGGCGGCCAGGGCGGGAGCTGAGCGCGCACTCCTTGACTCACGACAGCGCGGCTGACGACCGCACGACGGTCCCGAGGTCGACCTGGCGGATGCTGGGGCTCGTCCTCGGGACCGCCGTCGTCGCGTGGCTCGCCGACCTGCTCTCGAAGGAGTGGGTCATCGCCAACATGGCCGAGGGCGAGCACCGTCCCGTGCTCGGCGAGCTGCTCCAGTGGCACTTCGTGCGCAACCCGGGGGCGGCCTTCTCCCTCGCGGCCGGCTCGACCTGGATCTTCACGATCCTGGCCGCGGCTGTGGTGATCTTCATCGTCACGCAGCTGCGGAGCATCCGCTCCCGCCTGTGGGCCGTGGCGTTCGGCGGCCTGCTGGGCGGCACGCTCGGCAACCTCACCGACCGCCTCACGCGCGAGCCCGGGTTCTTCGTCGGCCACGTCATCGACTTCATCCAGGTCTGGGGCTTTCCGGCGATCTTCAACATCGCCGACATCTTCATCGTCTCGTCGATGATCGGCGTCGTGCTGCTCGTGCTGCTGAACATCGGCCTCGACGGCGTGCGCCGCACCGATGAGCCGAAGCGCGAGCGCGCGGTGCAGGTCGACCGCGACGCGACGCAGCCGCTCGACCCCGACGACCGACCCGGCGACCGCCCCTGATGGAGTCGCGCTTCCTGCAGGTGCCGCCCGGGCTCGACGGCACGCGAGCCGACGCCGGGCTGGCGAAGCTGCTCGGCCTCTCCCGCACCGCGGTCGTGACGATGCTCGACGACGGCGGCGCCGTGCAGGACGGCACGGTGCTCGGCAAGTCCGACCGGCTGCGCGCCGACGCCTGGCTCGATCTCAGCTGGCGGCCGCGCGAGTCGCCGAGGCTCGAGCCGACGCCCGTGGCCGATCTCGGCATCGTCCACGACGACGACGACATCGTCGTCGTGGACAAGCCCGCCGGCGTCGCCGCCCACCCGAGCGTCGGCTGGCAGGGCCCGACGGTGGTCGGCGCGCTCGCCGCGGCCGGCTTCCAGGTCGCCACCTCGGGCGCCGCCGAGCGGCAGGGCGTCGTGCACCGGCTCGACGCAGGCACGAGCGGGCTGATGGTCGTGGCCAAGAGCGAGCGCGCCTACTCGGCGCTCAAGGCGGCCTTCCACGACCGGGAGGTCGAGAAGATCTACCACGCCGCCGTGCAGGGGCACCCCGATCCGCTCGTCGGCACCATCGACGCGCCGATCGGTCGGCACCCGAGCAGCGAGTGGCGCTTCGCCGTCGTGTCGAGCGGCAAGCACGCGATCACGCACTACGAGACGCTCGAGGCGTTCCGCGGCGGCAGCCTGCTCGAGATCGAGCTCGAGACGGGGCGCACCCACCAGATCCGGGTGCACATGGCCGCCCGGCGGCATCCGTGCCTCGGCGACACGATGTACGGCGCGGACCCCACCATCGCCTCGAGGCTCGGCCTCACGCGGCAGTGGCTGCACGCCATGCGGCTCGGCTTCCGCCACCCCGGCACGGGGGAGCGGGTGACGTTCGAGTCGAGCTACCCGGCGGACCTCGCGGCGGCGCTCGAGCAGCTCCGAGACGACTAGCACAGGCCGTCGACGTGGGTGCCCGGCCGTAGGATCGAGGTGCCATGGCAGACTCCTTCGCGCACCTCCACGTCCACACCGAGTACTCGATGCTCGACGGCGCAGCCCGCATCAGCGAGCTGATGAGGGCGGTCGAGGAGCAGAAGATGCCGGCGGTCGCGATGACCGACCACGGCAACGTCTTCGGCGCCTACGAGTTCTGGAGGGCCGCGCGCGCCCAGGGCGTCAAGCCGATCATCGGCACCGAGGCGTACGTCACGCCCGGCACCCACCGCTCCGACAAGACGCGGGTCAAGTGGGGCGGGCAGGACGCGTCCACGGGCGACGACGTCTCGGGCAGCGGCGCGTACACGCACATGACGCTGCTGGCAGAGAACGACGAGGGCCTGAAGAACCTGTTCCGGCTCTCGTCGTACGCCTCGATGGAGGGCTTCTACTTCAAGCCGCGCATGGACCGCGAGCTGCTGGAGCGCCACTCGAGCGGCCTCATCGCGACCACCGGTTGCCCTTCCGGCGAGGTGCAGACGCGCCTGCGGCTCGGGCAGTTCGACGCCGCCATCGAGGCGGCCGCCTCCTACCGCGACCTGTTCGGCCCCCAGAACTACTTCCTCGAGATCATGGACCACGGCCTCGAGATCGAGAAGCGGGTGCGCGACGACCTGCTCGAGATCGGGCGCCGCCTCGAGCTGCCGCTGCTGGCGACGAACGACCTGCACTACACGCACGCCGAGGACGCGAAGAGCCACGAGGCGCTGCTGTGCGTGCAGTCCGGCTCGACGATGGACGACCCGAACCGCTTCAAGCTCGAGGGCGGCGGCTACTAC
>JBAZPY010000202.1:0-4043 GCA_041645515.1 Agrococcus sp. | reverse complement strand
GACGAAGAGCGCCGCGACGATCCACAGCAGCGGCGAGATCTGCTTCGCGCGGCCGGAGACCGCGTTCACGATCACCCAGGCGATGAAGCCGACGCCGATGCCGTTGGCGATGTTGTAGGTCAGCGGCATCACGACGATCGTCAGGAACGCGGGCAGCGCGACCCGGAAGTCGGTGAAGTCGATGTCGGCGATCTGCGCCATCATCATCGCGCCGACGACGACGAGCGTCGCAGCGGCGACCTCGAGCGGCACGATCTGCGTGAGCGGCGTGAGGAACATCGCCGCGAGGAACAGCACGCCGGTGACGACCGAGGCGAGGCCCGTGCGGGCGCCCTCGCCGACGCCGGCGGCGGAGTCGACGAACACCGTGTTGGAGGATGCGCTTGCGCCACCGCCCGCCACGGCGCCGAAGCCCTCGACGATGAGCGCGCGCTTGAGGCCGGGGAACTGCCCGTCGGGCGTCGCGATGCCCGCCTGCCGGGCGAGGCCCGTCATGGTGCCCATCGCGTCGAAGAAGTTCATGAACACGAGCGTGAAGATGAACATCGTCGTCGCGAGCACGCCGATCCGCTCGAACGAGCCGAACGACACCTGGCCGATGAGCGACAGGTCCGGCAGCGCGACGACGCTCGTCGGCAGCGCCGGGGCGTTGAGGTTCCACGCGTCGGGGTTCTGGCCGAGCGACGGGCCGACCTTGAAGATCGCCTCGAGGATGATCGCGATGATCGTCGTGCCGACGATGCCGATGAGCAGCGCGCCCTTGACGCGCAGCGCCAGCAGGATCCCCATCAGCACGACGCCGATGACGAACACGGCCGTCGGCAGGGTCGTGATCGAGCCGCCGTCGCCGAGCTGCACGGGCGGGGCCGCGATGCCGGTGGTGCGGACGAAGCCCGAGTCGACGAACCCGATGAACGCGATGAAGAGGCCGATGCCGACCGCGATCGCGCTCTTCAGCGCCGGCGGCACGGCGTCGAAGATCATGCGGCGCAGCCCGGTCGCGGCGAGCACGACGATGATGACGCCGTTGATGAGCACGAGGCCCATCGCCTCCGGCCAGGTGAGCTCGCCGACCAGCCCGAAGGCGAGGAACGAGTTGATCCCGAGGCCGGCGGCGAGGCCGAAGGGCACGTTCGCGATGAGGCCCATCGCGAGCGTCATCAGGCCGCCGACGAGCGCCGTGACGGCCGCCACCTGGCCGTTCGGCAACCATCCGCCCTCGACGTCGGTCGCGGCCTGCTCGGGCGAGAACCCGCCGATGATGAGCGGGTTGAGCACGATGATGTACGCCATCGCGAAGAACGTGACGAGGCCGCCGCGAACCTCCTGCGAGACGCTCGAGCCCCGCTCCGAGATCTTGAAGAAGCGGTCGACGGCGCTCTTGGGCGGCGCCTGCGTGGTGCTGGTCATGGATGCTCCGGGATGGGGTCCGCGCAGGCGGCGGCGGGTGGGGTGGTGCTCGGGGCGGTGCGTGGGCCGGCTCAGATGTGGCGCTCGACGGGGCCGACGTACAGCTGCTGGGGGCGGCCGATCTTCGTCTGCGGGTCGAGGATCATCTCGCGCCAGTGCGCGATCCAGCCCGGCAGGCGGCCGATCGCGAACAGCACCGTGAACATCCGCTCGGGGAAGCCCATCGCCTTGTAGATGACGCCGGTGTAGAAGTCGACGTTCGGGTAGAGCTTGCGCTCCTTGAAGTAGTCGTCGGCGAGGGCGACCTGCTCGAGCTCCTGCGCGATGTCGAGCAGCGGGTCGCGCACGCCGAGCTGCGCGAGCACCTCCTCCGCCGACTGCTTCACGAGCTTCGCGCGCGGGTCGTAGTTCTTGTACACGCGGTGGCCGAAGCCCATGAGCTTGACGCCCTGCTCCTTGCGCTTGACGCGCTCGACGAAGCGCTCGACGCTCTCGCCCGAGTCGCGGATGCCGCGGAGCATCTGCAGCACCGCCTCGTTGGCGCCGCCGTGCAGCGGGCCCGAGAGCGCGTGGATGCCGGCCGAGACGGAGGCGAACAGGTTGGCCTCCGTCGAGCCGACGAGCCGCACGGTCGACGTCGACGCGTTCTGCTCGTGGTCGGCGTGCAGGATCAGCAGCCGCTCGAGCGCCCGCACCATGACCGGGTTCTGCACGTACGGCTCCGCCTGGATGCCGAAGTTCAGCTTGAGGTAGTTCTCGACGAACGAGAGCGAGTTGTCCGGGTAGAGGAACGCCTGGCCGATCGACTTCTTGTGCGCGTAGGCGGCGATCACCGGCATCTTCGCGAGCAGGCGGATGGTCTGCTTGTCGACCTTCTCGGGGTCGCGCGGGTCGTGGTCGGCCTCGTAGTAGGTCGACAGGGCGCTCACGGCGCTCGAGAGCGCGCTCATCGGGTGCGCGTCGCGCGGCAGCGCGTCGAAGAAGCGGCGGAGGTCCTCGTGCAGCAGCGTGTGCCGCCGGACGCTGTGGTCGAACTCGGCGAGCTCGTCCTCGTCCGGCAGCTCGCCGTGGATGAGCAGGTGCGCGACGTCGAGGAACGTCTTCTGCTCCGCGAGCTCCTCGATCGGGTACCCGCGGTACCGCAGGATGCCCTCGTCGCCGTCGATGTAGGTGATGGCGCTGCGCGTGGCCGAGGTGTTGACGAAGCCGTAGTCGAGCGCCGTGAGCCCCGTGTCGCGCGTCAGCTTCGCGACGTCGATCGCCGAGCGGCCGTCCGACGCCTCGAGCACGGAGAGCTCGGTCGAGCGGCCGTCGTGCTGCAGGGTCACGGTGCGGGGCGCGCGCTCCTGCACGGAACGGGCGGGCTGCGTAGCGGTGTCCTTGGGTCTCACCAGGACAGCCTACCGATGGTCGGGGCGGCGCTCGGCCACGCCCTTCCCACGAGGGCGCGGCTCATGCCCGCAGGCGCGCCGCCGCTTCGGCGATGTCGTCGTCGGATGCGGTGAGCGCGACCCGCACGTGCGTCGCGTCGCCGTAGAACGAGCCGGGGGCCGCGAGTATCCCGAGGCCGGCCAGCGCGTCGACCTGCGCGAGCGCATCCGTGCCGTCCGACGCCCACAGGTAGAGCCCGGCGTCGGAGCGCACGTCGAAGCCCCGCTCGCGCAGCGCCGGCAGCAGCAGCGCGCGGCGCGCGCGGTAGCGCTCGCGCTGCGCGGCGACGTGGGCGTCGTCGCCGAGCGCGACGGCGAGCGCGTGCTGCACGGGGCTCGGCGCCATGAGGCCGAGGTGCTTGCGCACCGCGAGCACGCGCTGCACGACGCCTGCGTCGCCGGCGACGAAGGCGGCGCGGTAGCCGGCGAGGTTCGACTGCTTGCTGAGCGAGTAGACGGCGACGAGGCCCGTCAGGTCGCCGTCGGTGACGCGCGGGTCGAGGATCGACGGAGCGTCCTCCACCTCCCACGGCAGCAGCGCGTAGCACTCGTCGCTCGCGACCACGATCCCGCGCTCGCGCGCAGCCCGCACGACGCGGCGCAGCGCATCCGTGCCGAGCACGTCGCCGGTCGGGTTCGACGGGGAGTTGAGCCAGACGAGCCGCGTCTCGGCCGGCCAGTCGTCGGGGTCGTCGGCGCGCACCGGGGTCGCCCCGGCCATGCGGGCGCCGATGTCGTAGGTGGGGTAGGCGACCGACGGGTGCACGACCGCGTCGCCTGCGCCGAGGCCGAGCTGCAGCGGCAGGCCGGCGACGAGCTCCTTCGAGCCGACCGTGACGAGCACGTGCCGGTCGTCGAGCCCCGGCACGCCGCGCACCCGCGCGAACCATTCCACGATCGCGCGACGAGCCTCCGGCGTGCCCCAGTTCGTGGGGTAGCCGTGCGCGTCGGTCGCCTCGCGGAGCGCGTGCTGCAGCAGCTCGGGCGTCGGGTCGACCGGCGAGCCGACGCTGAGGTCGACGAGGCCACCGGGGTGCTCGGCCGCGCGGGCCTTCGCTTCCGCGAGCGTGTC
Organism: Agrococcus sp.; assembly: GCA_041645515.1. Taxonomy (GTDB): domain Bacteria; phylum Actinomycetota; class Actinomycetes; order Actinomycetales; family Microbacteriaceae; genus Agrococcus. Next base: position 131 of record JBAZPY010000202.1, on the reverse strand, counting down.
CCAGGGGAAGTCGGGGAGCTGGATCACGAGGCGCGGGCTAGGGCGCCGGGTGGACCTGCGGCGGCAGCGCGGCCACGATGGGGTGGTCGAACTGCAGCACGCCGACCTTCGCGGCACCGCCGGGTGAGCCG
>JBAZPY010000201.1:0-4048 GCA_041645515.1 Agrococcus sp. | reverse complement strand
CGCGGCGCGCTCCCGGTCGTGCTCTTCACCGCCGGCGGCGTCGCGACGCCCGCGGATGCGGCCCTCATGATGCAGCTCGGCGCCGACGGCGTGTTCGTCGGCTCCGGCATCTTCAAGTCGGGCCAGCCCGAGCGCCGCGCCGCCGCGATCGTGAAGGCGACCGCCGCGTTCGACGACCCCAAGGCGATCGCGGATGCGTCGCGCGGCCTCGGGGAGGCGATGGTCGGCATCAACGTGGCCGACCTCCCCGCACCGCACCGCCTCTCCGAGCGCGGCTGGTAGCGATGGGCCGAGCGGGCGACCCCCGCGTCGGCGTCCTGGCCCTGCAGGGCGACGTGCGCGAGCACGTCGCCGTGCTCGAGGCGCTGGGCGCCGCCGTGACGCTCGTGCGCACGCCGGCGCAGCTCGCGGTCGTCGACGGCCTCGTGCTGCCCGGCGGCGAGTCGAGCGTGATCGACAAGCTGTCGCGGCTGTTCGGCGTGCGCGAGCCCATCCGCGCGCGGATCGCCGACGGCATGCCCGTCTACGGCACGTGCGCCGGGCTCATCCTGCTCGCCGACCGCATCCTCGACGGACTGCCGTCGCAGCTGCCGTTCGGCGGCCTCGACGTGGATGTGCGCCGCAACGCGTTCGGCAGCCAGGTCGACTCGTTCGAGGCGGACCTCGAGGTGCCGGCGCTCGGGGAGCAGCCGGTGCACGCGACCTTCATCCGCGCCCCCGCGGTCGAGCGCGCGGGCGACGGGGTCGACGTGCTCGCGAGCGTCGACGGGCGCGTCGTCGCGGTCGAGCAGGGCGCGCTGCTCGGCACCGCCTTCCACCCGGAGGTCGGCGGCGAGCTGCGCTTCCACCGCCGCTTCCTCGACCATGTCGAGCGTGTCAGCGGTGCGTGATCAGATGCCGCGTGATCGGCTGCCGCGTGATCGGCTGCCGCGTGATCGGCTGCCGCGTGATCGGATGCTGCGGTGAACCGGACCCTGACCGACGCGACCGCGAGCGGGCACGCGAGCGGACGCAGCCACGGCCCCATGGGGCGCCTGCCGTGGCAGGTGCTGTGGATCGGGCTCGCCGTCATCTGGGGATCCTCGTTCCTGCTCATGAAGCTGGGCCTCGAGGCGCTGCACCCCATGCAGATCGCCACGCTGCGCATCGGCGTCGCCGCCGTGACGCTGCTGCTGCTCTCCGCGGCGATGCGCACCCGGCTGCCGCGCGACGCGCGCACGTGGGGGCTGCTGGCGGTCTGCTCGTTCTTCCTCACCGCGCTGCCGTTCACGGCGTTCGTGGTCGCCGAGACGCGCATCTCGTCCGGCCTCACCGGACTCGCGAACGCGTTCACGCCGGTCGCGACGGTGCTGTTCGCGCTGCTGCTGCTGCCGAGCGACCGGCTCACGGCCCGGAAGCTCGTCTCGGTGCTGCTGGGCTTCGTCGGGGTCGTGCTGATCGCCCAGCCGTGGACCTCCGGCACGGGTCCCGACCCGCTGGGCGTCGCGATCGCGGTGCTCGGCGCCGCCTCCTACGGCATCGGGTGGACGCTCAACCGCAGGCTGCTCGGGCAGCGGGAGGTGCCGGGGCTCGCGCACCCGACGGCGCTCATGGTCACCGGCCTGCCGATGGCGCTCGCCGCGCTGCTCGCGTGGGCCGCCATCGAGGGCTGGTCGCCGATCGCGACGCACGGCCCCGCCGACGGGTTGCCGCTCGCGCTCGCAGCCGTGGCGGTGCTCGGGGTGGTCGGCACGGGCCTCGCCTACGTGCTGCAGTTCGAGGTGGTGCGCACGGTCGGTCCGACGGTCGCCGCCACGGTCACGTACCTCATCCCGGTCGTGGCGGTGACGCTCGGCGTCGTCGTGCTGGGGGAGGAGCTCGGCCCCTGGCAGCTCGCGGGCGCGGCGATCGTCATCGGTGCCGGCGTGCTCGTGCAGGCGAAGCCTCGCAGCCGCAGGGGTGCCGGCGGCTGACCGCGCCGACGCGTCCTGCTTGCATCACCCTGCTTGCATCACCCTGCTTGAATCATCCCGTGTCGAACCACCGCGTGCAGCTCTACTCCAGCCGTCCCGGGCAAGCCGTCTGGCAGGTCGTCGGTGACCTCGTCGCCGTCGCCACGATCGCCGCCGCCGTCTGGATCTCGCAGCTGGTGGGCGAGGCGATCGCCTCGCTCGGCGCCTTCGGGCAGCAGCTCCAGTCGGCCGGCAGCGGCTTCTCGACCACGCTCGGCGATGCCGGCGAGGCGCTCGCCCAGGTGCCGCTGGTGGGCGAGGGCGTGGCGCAGCCGTTCCGCGACGCCGCAACCTCCGGCACCGATCTGGCGGCCGCCGGCGCCGCGTTCACGGGCGCCGTCGACACGCTCGCGACCGCGGTCGCGACGGCGCTGTGGCTGCTGCCCGTGCTGCTGGTCGTGCTCCTCTGGGTCGTGCCCAGGCTCCGGTTCGCGGTGCGCACCCGCGCGACCCGTGCGCTGGCCCGCACCCCGGCGGGCCGCGACCTGCTCGCGATGCGCGCCCTGGTGAGCCAGCCTCCGGCGACGCTGCTGCGCACGGTCCCCGATCCGGTGGCGGCGGTGCGCTCGGCGGACGCTGCGGCGCTGCAGGCGCTCGCGGCGCTCCAGCTGCGCAGCGCCGGCATCCGCGCCGATCCGGTCTGAGCAGGGGCGCGAGCGCCCGACGCAGCGCTGTGGCGCGGCCGCGTAGGATGGTGACCCCGTCTCGCGATCAGGAAGCAGCATGTCCGGACATTCCAAGTGGGCCACGACCAAGCACAAGAAGGCCGTCATCGACGCCCGCCGCGCGAAGTCGTTCGCGAAGCTCATCAAGAACATCGAGGTCGCCGCGAAGATCGGCGGCGCCGACCTCTCCGGCAACCCCACCCTCGTCGACGCCGTCCAGAAGGCGAAGAAGACGAGCGTCCCGAACGACAACATCGACCGCGCCATCAAGCGCGGCGCGGGGCTCACGGGCGAGTCGATCGACTACACGACGATCATGTACGAGGGCTACGCCCAGCACGGCGTCGCGCTCATGGTCGAGTGCCTCACCGACAACAAGAACCGGGCTGCCGCCGAGGTCCGCACGGCCATGACGCGCAATGGCGGCACCATGGCCGACCCCGGCTCGGTCGCGTACAACTTCACCCGCAAGGGCGTCGTCTCGGTGACGAAGACGGATGAGGTCACCGAGGACGACATCCTGCTCGCCGTGCTCGACGCGGGCGCCGAGGAGGTCACCGACCAGGGCGGCGGCTTCGAGATCGTCTCCGAGCCGGGCGACCTCGTCGCCGTCCGCACCGCGCTGCAGGCGGCCGGCATCGACTACGACGCCGCCGACATCGAGTTCGTGCCGAACCTCAAGGTCGAGGTCGACGTCGAGACCGCCCGCAAGGTGATGCGGCTCATCGACGCCCTCGAGGACAGCGAGGACGTGCAGAACGTCTACGCCAACTACGACATGAGCCCCGAGGTGCAGGCGCAGCTCGACGAGGACGAGTAGCGGGTGCCGGCGTCGGTGCGCGTGCTCGGCGTCGACCCCGGCCTCACGCGCTGCGGCGTCGGCGTCGTCGACGTCGAGCGCCGCACGCCCACGCTCGTGCACGTCGAGGTGGTGCGCTCGACCGCAGCGGAGCCCATCGAGCAGCGGCTCATGCGCATCGGGCGCGGGGTCGAGGCGGTGATCGACGCGCTCGAGCCCGACGCGATCGCACTGGAGCGCGTCTTCGCGCAAGCCAACCTCAGCAGCGTCATGGGGGTCGCGCAGATCTCGGGCATCGTGCTGCGCGCCGCGGCCGAGCGCGCGATCCCGGTGGCGATGCTCACCCCCACAGAGGTGAAGGCGGCCGTCACGGGCTACGGGGCCGCCGACAAGCGGCAGGTCGCCGAGATGGTGCGGCGGCTGCTGCGGCTCGACGTCGCGCCGAAGCCGGCGGACGCGGCGGATGCGCTCGCCATCGCGATCGCGGAGGGCTGGCGCACCCGCGTGCCGCGAGCGGGCATCACCACGCCCGCGCAGCGGTCCTGGGCGGCCGCGGAGGCCGCCGCGCGGAAGCGGTAGCCGACGTCGCGGCG
>JBAZPY010000200.1:0-4060 GCA_041645515.1 Agrococcus sp. | reverse complement strand
GACTCCGTGCGCGACGTGCTCGACGCTGGCGTCGGCTTCGTGCCGGAGGACCGGAAGGTCGACGGCCTGGTCGGCGACTTCTCGATCGCCGAGAACCTCATGCTCGACCGCTACCGCGGTGAGCCGTTCGTCAAGGCCGGTACCGTCGATCGCGGCGCGCGCGACGGCTTCGCCGACGACAAGCTCGGCGCCTTCGACATCCGCGCGCAGGGCATCGAGACGGCCGTCGGCACCCTGTCGGGCGGCAACCAGCAGAAGGTCGTGCTCGCGCGCGAGCTCGGGCGGCCGCTCGCGCTCTTCGTCGCATCCCAGCCCACCCGCGGCCTGGATGTCGGCTCGATCGAGTTCGTCCACAGCCAGATCATCGCGACCCGCGACGCCGGCATCCCGGTGATCGTCGTCTCGACCGAGCTCGACGAGGTCGTCGGGCTCGCCGACCGCATCGCCGTGATGTACCGCGGCGGGATCGTCGGCATCGTCCCCGCCGACACCAGCCGCGACACGCTCGGCCTCATGATGGCCGGCGAACGCCCCGCAGAGCTTGAAGGAGCCGCAGCGTGAACGACCAGCGGCTCGACGCCGACGACCCGATCCAGCCCGACGTGCCCCAGCGCGCGAGCGGCACCCCCGACTCCGTCTCGTCGCCCGCCATCGTGCACGCGCCCGAGGTGGCGGAGGTCGCCGCACCCGCGGCCGTCGTGCCGACCGACGACCGCACTGCCGAGGTCGAGGACCCGTGGGGCAGCGCCTTCCGCCGCATCATGGGCGGCAACCTCGTCATGGCGATCCTCGCCATCATCACGTCCCTCATCGTCGGCGGCATCCTCATCGCCGCGACCGACGAGCGGGTGCAGGAGACGGCCGGCTACTTCTTCGCCCGGCCGGCCGACATGCTCGCCGCCGTCTGGGATGCCGTGGGCGGCGCGTACTGGGCGCTGTTCCAGGGCTCGATCCTCAACGTGGCGCGCGCCGACGCAGGGTTCGCGCAGCTGATCAAGCCGCTGACCGACACGCTCAACTTCGCCACGCCGCTCATCGCCGCCGGACTCGGCGTCGCCATCGCCTTCCGCGTCGGACTCTTCAACATCGGCGGCCGCGGCCAGATGCTGTGGGCCGCGGCGGCGGCCGGCTGGGTGGGCTTCTCGTTCTCGCTGCCGCCGGTGCTGCACGTGCTCGTCGCCATCGCGGTCGGGATCGTCGCCGGAGCGATCTGGGGCGGCATCGCCGGCGCGCTGAAGGCGTACACCGGCGCGCACGAGGTGATCGTCACGATCATGCTGAACTTCGTCGCGCTCTGGTTCATCACCTGGATGCTGCGCACGCCCGGCCTGCTGCAGAACCCGGGGAGCAACAACCCCATCTCGCCCGCGATGCCGGAGACGGCCATCCTGCCGTCGATCTTCGGGCCACCGTTCGTGCTGCACTGGGGCTTCGTCCTGTCGGTCGCCGCCGTCATCTTCTGCTCGTGGCTCATCAACCGCTCGAGCCTCGGCTTCCAGTTCCGCGCGGTCGGCTACAACGCGAACGCGGCGCTCAACGCGGGCATGAACGTGAAGCGCATCACGCTGCTGGCGATGCTCTTCGCCGGCGGCTTCATGGGCCTCGCCGGCGCGCAGCAGGTGACCGGCGCGGTCACCACCGGCTTCACGGCCGGCATCGACGCGGGCATCGGCTTCGACGCCATCACGGTGGCGCTGCTGGGCGGCTCGACGCCGTGGGGCACGTTCTTCGCCGGACTGCTGTTCGGCGCCTTCAAGGCGGGCGGCTTCCGGATGCAGGCCGCCGAGGGCGTGCCGATCGACATCATCCTCGTCGTGCAGTCGTTCATCGTGCTGTTCATCGCGGCGCCGCCGCTCGTGCGCGCGATGTTCGGCCTGCCGCAGCCCGGGAAGAAGTCGCGGCAGCAGCGGCGCGACGAGGTCTCGCTCGCCGCCGCGGCGACAAAGAAGGGGGAGAGCGCATGAGCACGCTCCAGCCAGCCGCCGCTCCGGCGCCCGCGCAGACCGTGGAGCTCGAGCGCGCGGTCGTGAAGCACTGGAAGGCGCCGATCTCCTTCGCGGTGCTGACCGTCGTCTCGGCCATCCTCATGATCGGCCTCGGCCGCGACGGCGCCACCACGCTCCGGCTCTCCGACGCCGGCGACTTCTTCGCGCTCCCGGATGCGGTGCTGCCGTCGCGCCCCACCGGCGTGGTCATCGTCGTGCTGCTGGCGGCCCTGACGGCCATCGCGATCTGGCTCACGAGTCGCGGCCGCAGGGTCGGCGTGTGGCTCCCGGTCGTCTTCGGCCTGCTGTTCGTCATCGGCTTCCTGACCTGGGCCGGCGCCGGCTCGATGATCCCGATCGCGGGCCTCCTCTTCGCCACCGTCGGACTCTCGGTGCCGCTGATCTTCGGTGCGATGGGCGGCGTGCTCTCCGAGCGCGCCGGGGTCGTGAACATCGCGATCGAGGCGCAGCTGCTCGGCGGCGCCTTCACCGGCGCGGTCGTCGCCTCGGCGACCGGCAGCACGCTCGTCGGCGTGCTCGCGGCGATGGTCGCGAGCGTGCTCGTCTCGATGGTGCTCGCGATCTTCGCGATCCGCTACTTCGTCGAGCAGGTGATCGTCGGCGTCGTGCTCAACGTGCTCGTGGTCGGGCTCACGAACTTCTTCTACTCGTCGGTGCTGACCGACAACCCGGCGCTCAACTCGCCCGCCCGACTGCCGAAGCTCCCCATCCCGGTGCTGGAGGGCATCCCGCTCCTCGGGCCGGCGCTGTTCAACCAGTCGATCATCGTCTACGCGATGTACATCGTCGTGCCGCTCATCGCGTGGGGCCTGTTCAAGACGACCTGGGGCCTGCGCCTGCGCGCGATCGGCGAGCACCCGATGGCCGCCGACACGGTCGGCATCGAGGTGAACCGGCTGCGCTTCTGGAACGTCTCGCTCGCCGGCGCGGTCGCGGGTCTCGGCGGCGCGTACTTCACGCTCGACTCGAACGGCTCGTTCACGCGCGAGATGACCGCGGGCCTCGGCTACATCGCGCTCGCCGCCGTCATCTTCGGCCAGTGGCATCCGATCAAGGCGACCCTCGCGGCGCTGCTGTTCGGCTTCGCGTCGGCGCTGCAGCAGACGCTCGGCGCGATCGGCTCCCCGGTGCCGAGCGAGTTCATGCTCATGCTCCCGTACGTCATCACGCTGCTCGCGGTCGCCGGCTTCATCGGCCAGTCCAGACCGCCCGCGGCCAGCGGCAAGCCGTACGTGAAGCAGTAGGGAGACGGATGCGTGAGATCGACTGGGCCGCGCTGCACGCGGCCGCTGTGAGCGCGGCGACGAAGGCGTACACGCCGTACTCCGGCTTCCCGGTGGGCGCTGCCGCGCTCGTCGACGACGGCCGCCTCATCACCGGCGCCAACATCGAGAACGCCGCCTACGGCGTCACGCTGTGCGCCGAGTGCTCGCTCGTGAGCGAGCTCATCATGGGCGGCGGCGGGCGGCTCGTGGCGTTCGCGTGCGTCAACGGGGCGGGGGAGCGGCTCATGCCGTGCGGCCGCTGCCGGCAGCTGCTCTCCGAGCACGCGGCGCCGGAGATGCTGCTCGACACGGTCAGCGGCATCCGCACGATCGACGAGGTGCTGCCGGACGCGTTCGGACCGCGCGAGCTCGAGGACTACGCGGGCCGGCGCGGCGCCGCACGAGGCGAGGAGCAGCATGGCTGAGGCGTTCGACGTCGTCGACATCATCCGCACGAAGCGCGACCGGGGCGCGCTCGGCACCGAGCAGATCGACTGGCTCGTCGACGCGTACACGCGCGGCTACGTCGAGGACCCGCAGATGGCGGCGCTCGCGATGGCGATCCTGCTGAACGGCATGGATCGGCGGGAGATCCACGACCTGACGATGGCGATGATCGCGTCGGGGGAGCGGATGGACTTCTCGTCGCTCGACGCCCCCACGGTCGACAAGCACTCCACCGGCGGCGTGGGCGACAAGATCACGCTGCCGCTCATGCCGCTCGTCGCCGCGTTCGGCGCCGCGGTGCCGCAGCTCTCGGGCCGCGGGCTCGGCCACACCGGTGGCACG
>JBAZPY010000199.1:0-4093 GCA_041645515.1 Agrococcus sp. | reverse complement strand
GACCCCGCGGCCGACCGCAGTCCCTTCTCGAGCGCGATCTCGCTCACCGAGCTCGCCGGCAGCGGCGCCGCGGCGATGGCTGCGCCGGCGCACTGGCTGCGCCGGGCGGGCGCCGCACTCGGGATGCCGCGCTGATCCTGCTCGGGCGCGCCGCGCTAGCCTGGACGGCATGACGCTGCAGGACACGCCGTTCGCGAAGGGCCATGGCACGGGCAACGACTTCGTGCTGGTCGCCGATCCGGCGGGGCGCAGCCCGCTCAGCCCCGAGCGCGTGCGCGCGCTCGCCGACCGCCGCTTCGGCGTGGGCGGCGACGGGGTGATCCGCGCGGTGCGGTCCGGCGCGACCGGCGACGAGCTGCTCGACGGCGCGGCCGAGGGCGCGGCGAGCACCATCTGGGCGATGGACTACTGGAACGCCGACGGCAGCGTCAGCGAGATGTGCGGCAACGGCGTGCGCGTCTTCGTGCGCTACCTGCTCGACCAGCAGCTCGCGGAGCTGCCCGACGGCGGCTCGATCGACGTCGCCACTCGCGCGGGGGTCAAGCGCGTGGTGCGGCGGGGGGAGCTGCTCTCCGCCGACCTCGGGCCCTTCGAGCTCGGCGCCGTGAGCCTCGTGGCGGCGGACGGCCTCGACGTCGACCGGCCGGGGCTCGGGGTCTCCACCGGCAACCCGCACGTCGTCGTCGCGCTCGCGAGCGAGGAGGAGCTCGCCGGTCTCGACCTGCACCGGGCGCCGTCGCTCGACCCCGTGCCCGCCCACGGGGCGAACGTCGAGTTCGTCGTCCCCGGCGTCATCGCCGACGGCATCGGCTCGATCCGGATGCGCGTGCACGAGCGCGGCGTGGGCGAGACGCTCTCCTGCGGCACCGGCGCGGTCGCGGCCGCGATGGCGACGCGCCACTGGTCGGGCGATGCGGCGGACCGCTGGATCGTCGACGTGCCGGGCGGCCGGCTCGAGGTCGAGCTCGATGAGCGCGGCCACGCGTGGCTCACCGGCCCCGCCGAGATCGTCTTCCGCGGAGCGGCGCTCAGTCCGGCGCAGTGACGGCGATGATGCGGTACGTCCTCTTGGAGTCGGCGCGCTCGACGTCGAAGTCCTCGAAGCGGTCCGCGAGCCAGGTGAGCAGCGAGTCGGCGCCGAGGTGCTTCTGCACGACGAGCCAGGCGGTCGCGCCGGGAGCGAGCCGGGGGATCCACGTCTCGAGCAGCGCGTGGAGCTGCGGCTTGCCGATGCGGATGGGCGGATTCGACCAGATCGCGTCGAAGCGCAGGTCATCCGGCACGAGCTCGGGCGAGGCGGCCACGATGTTCGATATGCTGAGCAGCTCGGCATTCCGCTCCACGAGCGAGAGCGCCCGAGCGTTGACGTCGACCGCCCACACGCGGGCGGCGGGGGAGCGGAGCGCGAGCGTCGCGGCGATGGGCCCCCAGCCGCAGCCGAGGTCGAGCAGCTCGCCGGTCGCAGGCGGCGCGGGCACGGCATCCAGCAGCACCGAGGTGCCGACATCGAGTCGGTCGCCGGAGAAGACGCCGGTGGCCGTGAGCATGGTCCGCTCCTGGCCGGCGATCGGCACCCGGATCGTCCGGGTGGACGAGGCGGCTGCAGGATCGGGTGAGAAGTAGTGGTCCGGCACGGACACGACAGTAGCGAAGGACGAAGCATGCCAGCACCGCAGGAGACCGGTTCCACGGGTCCCGGACGCGCGACGGAGCGCATCCTCGCGTGGGGGGAGCGCGCGCAGGCGCTCCAGGACGACGACCTCGCTCCCGAGCTCGACGCGGACGTCGACGGCGAGCAGCTCGAGCGCGCGGACCGCGCGGCGCTCCGCCGCGTCGACGGGCTCCGCACCGAGCTCGAGGACATCACCGAGGTGGAGTACCGCGAGCTGCGGCTCGAGAACGTCGTGCTCGTCGGCGTGTACTCGGGGGGCGCGGGTGGCGCCGAGGACGCCGAGAACTCGCTGCGCGAGCTTGCCGCCCTCGCCGAGACCGCCGGCGCGCGCGTGCTCGACGGCATGCTGCAGCGGCGCCCCAACCCGGACCCCGCCACCTACGTGGGCCGCGGCAAGGCCGAGGAGCTCGCCGAGGTCGTCAAGGAGCTCGGCGCGGACACCGTCGTCGCCGACAGCGAGCTCTCGCCCAGCCAGCGGCGCGCGCTCGAGGACAAGGTGAAGGTCAAGGTCATCGACCGCACCGCCGTGATCCTCGACATCTTCAGCCAGCACGCGAAGAGCCGCGAGGGCAAGGCGCAGGTCGAGCTCGCGCAGCTCGAGTACCTGCTGCCGCGCCTGCGCGGCTGGGGCGAGTCGATGTCCAGGCAGGCCGGTGGCCAGGTCGGCGGGCAGGGTGCCGGGATGGGCTCGCGCGGTCCCGGTGAGACGAAGATCGAGCTGGACCGCCGGCGCATCCACACCCGCATGGCCCGGCTGCGCAAGCAGATCAAGGGCTTCGCGCCCGCGAGGCAGGCCAAGCGCGCGAACCGCGACCGCTTCGAGGTCCCCGGCGTCGCCATCGTCGGGTACACCAACGCGGGCAAGTCGAGCCTGCTCAACCGCATCACGGGCGCCGGCGTGCTCGTCGAGAACGCCCTGTTCGCGACCCTCGACGCCACCGTCCGCCGGGCCGCGACGCCGGACGGACGGGAGTTCACGATCGCCGACACCGTCGGCTTCGTCCGCAACCTGCCGCACCAGCTCGTCGAGGCGTTCCGCTCGACGTTCGAGGAGGTCGCCGAGTCCGACGTCATCGTGCACGTGGTCGACGCGAGCCACCCCGACCCCGCCGCCCAGATCGCGACCGTGCGCGACGTCCTCGGCGAGTCGGGCGCGCGCTCGATCCCCGAGATCGTCGTGTTCAACAAGGTCGACCTCGTCGGCGACGACGAGCGGCTGGTGCTGCGCGGGCTGCAGCCGGATGCGATCTTCGCGTCCGCGCGCACCGGCGAGGGCATCGACGCCATCCTGGAGCGCATCGCCGAGCTGCTGCCGCGACCGGAGGTGCAGGTGTCGCTGCTCGTGCCGTTCGACCGGGGCGACATCGTCGCGATGCTGCACGACCGCTTCGAGGTGGTCAGCGAGCGCTACGACGAGGTGGGCACGCGCGTCGACGCGAAGGTCACGGAGGCCGCGCTCGCGCAGCTCGCCCCCTTCCGCACCGACGCGGCCTAGGGCTCCCGGCACGGGGAGTGGCGGCGTGAGCTCGAGCCTCCTGCTGACCGCCGATCGCGCGCTCGTCGACGGCGCGCTCGTTCCGGACGCCTGGGTGCTGTCGGAGGGCGGCGTCATCACCGCCGTCGGTCGCGGCGAGCCGCCGCGCCGCGCCGACCTGGCAATCGCGGGCACGCTCGCCCCCGGGTTCGTCGACCTGCACTGCCACGGCGCGGTCGGCTCCGCGTTCGACGACGACGAGCCGGACTGGGACGGCATCCTCGGGTTCCACGCCGGGCACGGCACGACGCGGCAGGCCGTCTCGCTCGTGACCGCTCCGCTCGAGCCGCTGCTGCGGCGGGTCGAGGCGGCGGCTGCCGTCTGCCGCGCCGACGATCGGGTGCTCGGCATCCACCTCGAGGGGCCCTTCCTCGCCGACAGCCACCGCGGCGCCCACGAGGCGGCCGCCCTCCGGGCACCGTCGGCCGAGGCGGTCGACCGGCTGCTCGAGGCCGGCGGCGGGCAGGTGCTGCAGCTGACGCTCGCGCCGGAGCTGCCCGGGGCGCTCGACGCGATCCGTCGCCTCGTCGCCGCGGGCGTGCGGGTCGCCGTCGGGCACACGCGGGCGGATGCCGCGACCGCTCGAGCGGCGTTCGACGCGGGCGCGACGCTGCTCACGCACGCCTGCAACGGCATGCCGCCGATGCACCACCGGGCCCCCGGCCCGCTGCCGGCCGCGCTGCTCGACGCGCGCGTGACGCTCGAGGCGATCGCCGACGGCGACCACGTCGCGCCCGAGGTGCTCGCGCTCCTCGCCCGGGCGGCGCCCGGCAGGATCGCGCTCGTCTCCGACGCCATGGCAGCAGCGGGCATGCCGGACGGCGCCTACCGCATCGGCTCGTTGGACGTGCGCGTCGAGCAGGGACTGCCGCGCCTCGCCGACGGCG
>JBAZPY010000198.1:0-4113 GCA_041645515.1 Agrococcus sp. | reverse complement strand
CAAGCCGTCTCTGACGTCGCGCTCTCGACCAGACATCGTCACGCTCGTTCCTTCGTGGGACAACTCAATCAGCGTCCGGTTCGTCAACGCGGTGGGCGATGGTGCGCGAGCTGGCTCGTCGATCGGCCAGGACCGCTTCGATCGCTCCGGGGAATGCTGCACTGCCATCGCTGCGCCTGCTCATTCGGTCGGGGTAGAGATACTGAACCGCGCTCGGAAGATACCAAGACGGCAGCGGACCCGCCTCTGGATTGCGACGAACCTCGGGCCATCCCGAGGATGCAGCAAGGGGTCGCGGGCGTCGATCGCCGGCCCATCCTCCGTGCGCGAGGTGAATTCTGACGTCAACGTGCTCGCCGGCATCGGAGGTGACGAGCGCGCTCACGTCGAGCTGGGGCACCGGTTGGCCATGACGATGGCCATGGACGCGCCGGCTTCGCGCCGCGCCCAGTCGGCCCGGCGGTCGTCCCGTGAGCGCTCGATCCGCTCGAGATCGCGCGCGAAGGCGCTCGGGCGGGCGGGGATGTAGTCGCTCACGGCGCCCGTCCGGTCTGGTCTCCTTCAGGGAAGAGCCAGTGCTCTTTCCATCGACCCACTGCCGACGATCGGGTGGCCTGCACGTGGGCGGCGGCCGGTACCGTGTTGCCGTGGCCGAGCACATCAGCGTGCGGGGCGCTCGCGAGAACAACCTGCGCGGCGTCGACGTCGATATCCCCAAGCGACAGCTGAGCGTCTTCACCGGCGTGTCGGGCTCCGGCAAGTCGAGCCTCGTGTTCGGCACCATCGCAGCCGAGTCGCGGCGGCTCATCGACGAGACCTACGACGCCTTCGTGCAGGGCTTCATGCCGCCGTCGCCGCAGCCCGACGCCGACAGCCTCGAGGGGCTCACGGCGGCGATCCTCGTCGGGCAGGATCAGATGGGCGCGAACTCGCGCTCGACGGTCGGCACGGCGACGGATGCGTACACGATGCTCCGCATCCTCTGGTCGCGGGTCGGCGAGCCGAGGCTCGACTCGTCGGTGATGTTCTCGTTCAACGACCCGCGCGGCATGTGCATGGCGTGCGAGGGGCTCGGCCGGGTCTCGACGATCGACGTCGACGTCATCGTCGACCGCTCGAAGAGCCTCAACGACGGCGCCATCGACTTCCCGAACTACACGGTCGGCACCTGGTACTGGAAGATCTACGCCGAGTCGGGGCTGCTCGACCCCGACAAGCGCATCGCCGAGTACACCCCTGACGAGCTGCACACCTTCCTCCACGGCGACGAGCAGAAGGTCAACTTCGCCGGCTTCAACATGACCTACGAGGGGCTCATCCCCAAGCTCCGCAAGTCGGTGTTCGTCAAGGACGTCGACTCGATGAAGCCGACGCTGCGCGCCGTGGTCGAGCGGGCGGCCACCTTCGAGGCGTGCCCGGAATGCGGCGGCTCCCGGCTCAACGCCGCCGCTCGCGAGGTGCGGGTGCAGGGCATCACGATCGGCGAGGCGACCGCGATGCAGCTGACCGACCTCGCGCCGTTCGTCGCGGCGATCCCGCCGAACGCGGGCGGTGCCGCGACCGCGCCGCTGCGCGCGAAGCTCGTCGACCTGCTCGAGACGTTCGACGCGATCGGCCTCGGCTACCTCTCGCTCGACCGGCCGGCAGGCTCGCTCTCGGGCGGTGAGGCGCAGCGCACGAAGATGGTGCGGCACATGGGCTCCGCGCTCACCGACGTCACCTACGTCTTCGACGAGCCGACCGCGGGCCTCCACCCGCACGACGTCGAGCGCATGAACGGGCTGCTCAGTCGGCTGCGCGACAAGGGCAACACCGTGCTGGTCGTCGAGCACAAGCCCGAGGTGATGGCGATCGCCGACCGCATCGTCGACATGGGACCGGGCGCGGGGGTGCACGGCGGCACCGTCGTCTTCGAGGGCACCTTCGACGAGCTGCGCGCCTCGGGCACCCGCACCGGCGAGCACCTCGAGCACCGCCAGCAGCTGAAGGAATCCGTGCGCACGCCTTCCGGGCGCATCGAGATCCGCGACGCACGCGAGCACAACCTGCGGGGCGTCGACGTGGACGTGCCCACCGGTGTGCTCGTCGCCGTGACGGGCGTCGCGGGCTCGGGCAAGTCGTCGCTCATCCACGGCTCGCTGCCGCGGGAGGGCGTGACGTTCGTCGACCAGACCGAGATCCGTGGCTCGCGGCGGTCGAACCCGGCCACCTACACGGGCATCCTCGAGCCCATCCGCAAGGCGTTCGCATCCGCCAACGGGGTGAAGCCGGCGCTGTTCAGCGCGAACTCCGAGGGCGCGTGCCCCGAGTGCAAGGGGCTCGGCGTCATCTACTCCGACCTCGCGTTCATGGCGGGCGTGACGACGCCGTGCGAGCTGTGCGGCGGCCGCCGGTTCACGGCGGAGGTGCTCGAGTACCAGCTGCGGGGCAAGTCGATCGGCGACGTGCTCGACATGTCGGTCGAGGAGGCACAGCAGTTCTTCACCGAGAAGCAGGTGCAGCCGATGCTCGGCCGACTCGTCGACGTCGGCCTCGGCTACATCCGGCTCGGCCAGACCCTCACGACCCTCTCCGGCGGCGAGCGGCAGCGGCTGAAGCTCGCGATCGAGATGGGCACGAGCGCGGCGGTGATCGTGCTCGACGAGCCCACCACCGGCCTGCACATGGCCGACGTCGACAACCTCGTCGGGCTGCTCGACCGCATCGTCGACGCCGGCCGCACCGTCATCGTCATCGAGCACAACCTCGACGTCGTCTCGCGCGCCGACTGGCTCATCGACCTCGGCCCCGGCGCGGGCGCGCAGGGCGGCACGGTCGTCTTCGAGGGCACGCCCGCGGCGCTCGCGGCCGACCCGGGTGAGTCGCTCACCGGCCGCCACCTCGCGAGGCGCCTGACCCCCGCCTGATCCTCAACGTCGCCGGTGGTCGCTCGGCCGCTATGGCTGGTCGTGCGACCACTGGCGACGTTGAGATGTGGGATCAGGGCCGCTGGGAGGCGAGCTCGCGGACCGCGGCGGCCACCGCATCGGGCCGGTCGCTCGGGATGTAGTGCCCGGCGCCGGCGGCGGTGGAGATCCGCAGGTCGTCGGCGGTGCCGCGCCAGGGGCCGAGCCTCGCCTCCGTCATCACCGGATCGTTCCCGGCGAGCACGATGCGGGTGGGCACCGGGAGGCGGCGGCCGTCGTAGTCGCCGCGCGGCAGCCGCGCCATGCCCGGCAGGATGAGCCGCCGGTAGATGGCCGAGAGCCCGCGCGCGTGCTCGGGGATCCGCCAGACTGCGAGGAACGCCTCCCGCTCGGCCTCGTCGAACGTCGCATCCGGCCAGTCGAGCATGTACCGCACGGTGCCCTGCCGACCGGACCGGGCGGCGATCGCGCCGAGGCCGGGCGCCGCGAGCACGGGCTGGAACCACAGCCGCCACAGCTGCGGCACCATCGCGAGCGACGGCCGTGTCCACGGGTGCGGCGAGCCGAGCGCGACGAGGCCCGCGATCCTCTCCGGATGGTCGAAGGCGAGCCGCCAGCCCAGGAAGACGCTGTAGTCGTGGGTGACGAGGATGGGCCGATCCAGCTCGAGCGCGTCGAGCAGCCCCAGCACGTCCCGCAGCTGGGACTCGACGTCGAAGCCGGTGCCCGGCCCGGTCGTCCAGCCGCTGCCGCGGAGGTCCGGCATCACGAGCCGATGCTCCGGCGCGAGCTCGGCGACCACGCGCCGCCACTCGTACCAGTGCTGTGGGGAGCCGTGCAGCAGCATGACGGGGTTGCCGCTGCCCGCTTCGGCGACGTGCATGTCGAGATCGCCGACAGCGATCCAGCGGTGCGTCACGCCTGCCACCTCGGGCATGGGCGCGTCGGTCACGACCTTCATGGCGGCACGATACTACGATCGTAGTATCGCGTCGAGCGGTGTCTCGAGCAGAAGGGGAGGCGCATGGCGACGACACGCGACCGCATCGCGGCCGCGGCGATCGAGCTGCTCGGCACGGAGGGTCTGCGGTCGCTCACGCACCGCCGGGTCGACGATCGCGCGCACGTGCCGGTGGGGTCGACCTCGAACCACTTCCGCACGCGGGCCGCCCTGCTCGAGGGGGCGATCGACGGCATCGTGGCCGGC
>JBAZPY010000197.1:0-4119 GCA_041645515.1 Agrococcus sp. | reverse complement strand
GTGAAGCCCTGGTCGAGCAGCACGAGCAGCGTGCCGCGCAGCTCGCTGAGCGGCTCGCCGTCGCGCACGCACAGGGCGGGCACCTGCAGCGGGCCGTTGCGGCGGGTGGCGGGGAGGCGGTGCTCCTCGATCAGGCGGTGGATGCGCCCCACGGGCTGACCGAGCATGGTCACCAGTTCGGGCACGGAGAGCCAGGCAGTCTCTTGCGTCACCGCTCCATCTTGACATCGCGGCACCCGCTGACGGAACCGCGCGCGCCGGAGCTTCGGACGTCGGCGGCGTGGAGCCGGTGCATCGCCGCGTCCAGCGCCTATCGTCTTCTCGTGCCCGTCGACTCCCGCGATCCCGTCATCGGACGGACGATCGACCGTCGGTACGCGGTCGGCGACCGGATCGCCCGCGGAGGCATGGCGAGCGTGTACGAGGGCGTCGACCTGAGGCTCGACCGCAAGGTGGCGGTCAAGGTGATGCACCCGCACCTCGGCGACGACGAGCACTTCCGCGAGCGGTTCATCCAGGAGGCGAAGGCGGCGGCGCGGCTCGCGCACCCCAACGTCGTCAACACCTACGACCAGGGCGAGGAGGACGGGCTCGCGTGGCTCGTCATGGAGCTCGTCCCGTCGATCACGCTGCGCGACCTGCTCGCGGAGCGCGGCCGCATCACCCCCGAGCAGTCGCTCGACGTGCTCGAGGCGATCCTCGCCGGGCTCGCCGCGGCGCACCGCGCGGGCATCGTCCACCGCGACCTCAAGCCCGAGAACATCCTGCTGGCGCACGACGGCCGCATCAAGATCGGCGACTTCGGCCTCGCCCGCGCCGCGACCCAGAACACCGCCACCGGCAAGGCGCTGCTCGGCACGATCGCCTACCTCTCCCCCGAGCTCGTCACCCGCGGCCTCGCCGACGCCCGCAGCGACATCTACGCCGTCGGCATCATGCTCTTCGAGATGCTGACGGGGCAGCAGCCGTTCACGGGCGACGAGCCCATGCAGATCGCGTTCCAGCACGCGAACGAGCAGGTGCCGCTGCCCTCGAGCGTCGCCGCCGGCGTGCCGGAGGCGCTCGACTCGCTCGTGCACTGGGCGACGCAGCGCGACCCGAACCTCCGCCCCTCCGACGCCGCCGAGATGCTCGCCGAGCTGCACGCGGTGCGCGAGCGCGGCATCGACCGGCCGACCACCGTCATGCCGCTGGTCGCCGAGGACGACCGCTCCACGACGGTCATCGACCGTCCCCGCCCGCAGCGCCGCCGGCAGCTCGTCGCCGAGCCCGAGGTCGTGCACGACGCGGGTGACGGGGTCGCGACGACGGCGCTCGCCCGCCGCGTGACGGTGCGGCGCAGGCGAGGGATGCTGTGGCTCGCGATCGTGGTGCTCGGCGCGCTGCTCGCGGCCGGGCTCGGCTGGTGGTTCAACCTGGGGCCGGGCGGCAGCACGACGGTGCCGCCGGTCGCGGGCGAGACGCAGGAGGGGGCGCTCGCGCTGCTGGCGGAGGAGGGCATCGAGGTCGCCGAGAGCGTCACCGAGCCGCACTACGACACGCCCGCCGGTCGCGCGCTGCGCACCGATCCGGCCGCCGGCACCGTGCTCGCGAACGGCGAGCCCGTGCGGCTCGTGGTCTCCTCCGGCCGGCGCAGCCTGCCCCCGCCCGCGGTGGCGGGGATGCCCGTCGACGCGGCGAGAGCGGCGATCGAGGCAGCGGAGCTCACGGTGGCGGAGGGAGAGCCCGACGCCGTCTTCGACCAGCGCGCCCCCGGAACGGTGCTCGCCGCGTTCACGCCCGACGGCACCGACACCACCCAGCTCGAGGCGATCGAGGAGCGCACGCCCATCGCGCTGCGCGTCTCGCTCGGCCCGGTGCCCGCCGCGGCCGGTCAGGTCGCCGCCGAGGCGGAGGCCGCCCTCCAGCGAGCTGGCCTCGACGTCGACTTCTCCGCCGAGCAGAACTCCACCGAGGTCGAGCAGGGGCGCTTGATCTCGCTCAGCTACCCCACCGACCGGCTGCTGCGCCGGGGCGACACCGTCAGCGGCGTCGTCTCGCTCGGACCGGTCATGGTCGACGTCCCCGACGTCGTCGGCCGCCCGATCCCGGAGGCCGTGCAGGCCATCCGCGACGCCGGCCTCGTGCCCGATCTCCGCACCAACGTGCCGGAGCCGCTGCAGGCGCTCGCGGCCGTCCTGTCGCAGGACCCGGGGGCGCCCGGCCCGGTCGTCGAGGGCACGACGATCGTGATCGACGCGACCTACTGAGCTCCCGCTACGGCCGCTGCGCCGCGCGCAGCTCCTCGGCGACGAGGAACGCGAGCTCGAGCGACTGCATGTGGTTGAGGCGCGGGTCGCAGAGCGACTCGTAGCGCGACTCGAGGCCGAGCTCGTCGATCTCCTCCGAGCCGCCGAGGCACTCGGTGACGTCGTCGCCCGTCAGCTCGACGTGGATGCCGCCCGGGAACGTGCCGACCGCGCGGTGCGCCTCGAAGAAGCCGCGCACCTCGTCGACGACGTCGTCGAAGCGGCGCGACTTGTAGCCGTTCTTCGTCGTCATGCCGTTGCCGTGCATCGGGTCGGTGACCCACAGCGGGGTCGACTCGAGCGACTTCGACGCCTCGAGCAGCGGCGGCAGCGCGTCGCGGATGCGGCCTGCGCCCATCCGGGTGATGAAGGTGATGCGGCCCGGCTCGCGCTCGGGGTCGAGCTTGTCGACGAGCGCCTCCATGTCGGCGGGGGTCGTCGACGGGCCGAGCTTCACCCCGATGGGGTTCCGCACCCGCGAGAAGAAGTCGACGTGGGCGCCGTCGATCTCGCGCGTGCGCTCCCCGATCCACTGGAAGTGGCTCGACGTGTTGTACGCGAGACCGGTGCGCGAGTCGATGCGCGTCAGCGCACGCTCGTAGTCCATCAGCAGGCCCTCGTGGCCCGTGAAGAACTCGACCCCGCGCAGCTCGTCGAAGTTGGCGCCGGCCGCCTCCATGAAGCGCACGGCACGGTCGATCTCGCCGGCGAGCGCCTCGTAGCGGGCGAACGAGGGGTTCTGCGCGAAGCCCTTGTTCCACGAGTGCACCTGCCGCAGGTCGGCGAAGCCGCCCTGCGTGAACGCGCGCACGAGGTTGAGGGTGGACGCGGCCATGTGGTAGCCGCGCAGCATCCGCTGCGGGTCGGCCGTGCGCGACTCGAGCGTGAAGTCGTAGCCGTTGACGATGTCGCCGCGGTAGGCGGGCAGCGTCAGGTCGCCGCGGGTCTCGGCGTCGCTCGAGCGCGGCTTCGCGAACTGGCCCGCCATCCGGCCCATCTTGATGACCGGCATCGCGGAGCCGTAGGTGAGCACGACCGCCATCTGCAGGATCGTCTTCACCCGGTTGCGGATGTTGTCGGCCGTCGCACCCGCGAACGTCTCGGCGCAGTCGCCGCCCTGCAGCAGGAACGCCCGGCCCTGCGCGGCGGCGGCGAGCCGCTCGCGCAGCATGTCGACCTCGCCGGCGAAGACGAGCGGGGGCGCGCTGCGCAGCTCGCGCCGCACGTGCTCGACCGCGTCCTCGTCAGGCCACGCAGGCTGCTGCTTGATGGGCAGCGCGCGATACGCGTCGAGCCCGTGCTCGATGGAGCGGCGCTCGCCGGTGTCGTGGATCGCGATGGTGTCGGTCATGCTCGCCTCTGCTTCAAGCGGCGCCGTGCGCGCCGCGGATCAGTCTATCGAGCGGGGCCGACCGCCTTGCGCTCCGCCTCGACGCGCGACTTCACGCTCGACGCGTAGACGTCGACGTACTCCTGGTCGGAGATGCGGTTGAGGGCCACCATGATCTCGTCGGTGATCGAGCGCAGCACGAAGCGGTCGCCCTCGAGGTTGTAGTAGCGCGAGAAGTCGAGCGGCTCGCCGAAGATGATGCCGATGCGGCCGACCTTCGGCAGGCGGCGACCGATCGGCATGATCTTCTCGGTGTCGACCATCACGCACGGCACGACGGGCACCCGCGCGTCGAGCACCATGCGCGCGACGCCCGTGCGGCCGCGGTACAGCTTGCCGTCGGGGCTGCGGGTGCCCTCCGGGTAGATGCCGATGAGGCCGCCGTCCTGCAGCTTCTGCAGCGCGGCGTCGAGGCTCTGCGAGCTCTTCTCGCCGCCGGAG
>JBAZPY010000196.1:0-4121 GCA_041645515.1 Agrococcus sp. | reverse complement strand
GCGCAGCTGCTTGCCGTGCCATGCCGTGGGCCACGCGGCGAGCGCGCCGTCGCGGATCGTCAGCGCGTCGTCGGGCACCATGAGCGCCTCCGGCACGTCGTGCACCCGGCCGAGGCCGTGGCACGTGGGGCAAGCGCCCTGCACGGTGTTCGTGGAGAAGTCCTCCGCGAGGAGCATCAGCGCGCCCTCCGGATAGGTGCCGACGCGGGAGTAGAGCATGCGCAGGACGTTCGCGATCGTGGTGGCGCTGCCCACGGTCGAGCGGGCCGAGCCGCCGGAGCGCTGCTGCGGCAGGGCGACCGCGGGCGGCAGCCCGTCGATCGCATCGACGTCGGGGCTGCCGACCTGGCTCATGAGCCGCCGGGCGTAGGGTGCGACAGACTCGAAGTAGCGGCGCTGCGACTCGGCGTAGATCGTGCCGAACGCCAGCGAGCTCTTGCCCGAGCCCGAGATGCCGGTGAACGCGACGAGCGCGTCGCGCGGGATGTCGAGGTCGACGCTCTTGAGGTTGTGCTCACGGGCGCCGCGGACGCGAACGCTCCCGAGGTCGGGTGCGTGCGGCGGGCGTGCGAGTGCATCCATCCGACCAGTCTTTCGCGCGTCGCCTGAGCGCGGCGTGCTCAGCCGCGCGAGCGCCGGATGGCCTCCAGCCGCTCCACCGCGTGGTCGATCCGCGCCCGGTCGGTGCCGCGGACGACGATGTTGGTGCCGTAGACGGACCCCTCGTGGAACGGGTAGGAGCCGAAGCTGAGGTCGGGCAGCTCGGCGGCCAGGTCGCGCAGGGGCGCGGCGATGCTCCCCTCGCCCACCTCGAAGCGGAGCTCGTCCGAGAGGACCGCCCTGCCCGACTCGAGACTCGGCAGCACGGTGTCGAGCATGGCGACGAAGATCTCAGGCACACCGGCCATGACATGCACGTTGCCGATGCTGAACCCTGGTGCACCGCTGACGTGGTTGACGATCAGCTCGGCACCGTGCGGGATGCGTGCCATCCGCAGGTGCTCCGCGGTCAGCGTCCGCCCGCGGCCGACCGCAGTCTGCAGGAGCTCGCGAGCGTCGTCGCGGATGTCGATGCCGACGCCGAACGCGTCGGCCACCGCATCGGCGGTGATGTCGTCGTGCGTCGGCCCGATGCCGCCCGAGGTGAAGACGTGCGTGTGCGTCGTGCTGAGGCTCTGCAGCGCGTCGACGATGACGGCATGGTCATCGGGGACGACCCGGATCTCGCGCAGGTCGATCCCGACCCGGCCGAGCCGGCCGGCCAGGTGGTACGCATTGGCCTCGCGCGTGCGCCCTGAGAGGATCTCGTCGCCGATCACGAGCATCGCGGCAGTCGGATTCGTCATGGCTCCAGACTGTCGTGCCGGCCTGGCCACGCAGGTCGCGCCGCGCCGCTGCCACGGCGAGGCGGCTCGCCCCTCCGCTCTGCCGACCTGCTTGACGACGGTCGACGCCTGCTCAGGGGCTCTCACGCACAAGCCGGGCCGCCCTTGTGGCGAGGGTGTCGAGCGCTGGCGACGCCTCCCGGTTGCTGAGCAGCACCACCGTGATGTGGTCGTCGGGGTACCGTGCGAGGAAGGTGGCGAAGCCGTTGATCCCGCCGCTGTGCGCGATCAGCTTCGAGCCACCGTCGTCGCCCACGTACTGCCCATAGGCATAGCCGAAGCCGGCAACGTCGGTGTCCTGCACGAGCGGCGTGAAGTATCGATCGATGTCCGCGGCCGGGGCCAGCCGCTCCGTGTACAGCGCCTCCTGCCAGAGGTGCAGATCGAGGACTGTCGAGTACAGACCACCCGCCGCATAGGGGACCGACATGGAGATCGGCTCGGCGACATCGAAGTCGGATGAGTAGCCGGTCGCCAGCCCTGGGGTGTCGCCGTCCTCGTACCCCGAGTCCTCCATCCCCAGCGGGCCGAAGATCTCGTCCCGCAGGTATGCCGCGTAAGGTTTTCCGGAGACTTCTTCGATCGCCATCCCGAGCAGCACGTAGCCCGTGTTCGTGTAGCTGAACGACTCGCCGGGCTCCGTCCCGAGCGGGATGTCTGCAACCTCCGCCACGATCTGAGCGGGCGTCGCTGCAGTGCGGCTGTCGAAGTCCCGTTGGTCGGTGTAGTTGGCGATCCCCGACGTGTGGCCGAGCAGGTGCTCGATGGTGACGACCTGCCACGCCTCTGGGCAGTCGTCGATGTGATCGCAGATGGAGTCACTGCGATCGAGGAGCGCTTGAGACTCGAGGATGAGGATCGCCATCGCGGTGAACTGCTTGGTGATCGATCCGAGCCGGAACCGGGTCTCGGGGCTGTTGGCAAGGTTCGAACCGGCATCCGCCATGCCGAGACCCTGTGCGAACAGTATGCTGCCGTCCCTCGCCACCAAGGCAGCGCCATTCAGGTCGGCGCCCAGGAGCTCATCGAGCCTCGCCTCGAGGTTCGGCACCGCCTCCGCCGAGCTCGGCTCAGCTGACGGCGTGATCTCCGACGGGCCGCTCGCACAGCCGACGATGACGAGCATGGCGGCGACGCACAGCAGCGAGGGCTCGAGACGCCTGACGGATCGATCCACTTGAACCACCTCTGTCGGGCGATGCCCCGGCGTTCGGCACTGTCCTCGCTCCGCGTCGGCGCGTCAAGGAGCGTCCACCATCGTGCCGGCAACCAACGGGCGGGCCCCCGTCACGCGTAGAAGGGGTCAGACGCTGGCGCGCCCGCGGCGCCGCCGAGCGTGCCACCACGCAGACACTGCTTGCAGGGCCGGCTGAGGCACCTCGACGACGAGGAGGAGCAGGACCACGAGCGCGTTCTTCACGCGGCTCAGCCTAGGTCTGCCGGAGGCCATTACACGTTGAAGCGGAACTCCACCACGTCGCCGTCGGCCATCACGTAGTCCTTGCCCTCGATCCGCACACGGCCGGCGGCCTTCGCCTCGGCCATCGAGCCGGCGGCGTCGAGGTCGGCGAACGAGACGACCTCCGCCTTGATGAAGCCGCGCTCGAAGTCGGTGTGGATCACGCCCGCCGCCTGCGGGGCGGTCCAGCCCTTGCGGATCGTCCAGGCGCGCGACTCCTTGGGGCCCGCGGTCAGGTACGTCTGCAAGCCGAGCGTCTCGAAGCCGATGCGCGCCAGCTGGTTCAGACCCGACTCCTCCTGGCCGAGCGACTGCAGCAGCTCGAGCGCTTCGGCCGGGTCGAGGTCGACGAGCTCCGACTCCACCTGCGCGTCCAGGAAGACGGCCTTCGCGGGTGCGACGAGCGCAGCGAGCTCGGCCTTCTTCTCGGCGTCGGAGAGCACTTCCTCGTCGACGTTGAAGACGAAGAGCACGGGCTTCGCGGTGAGGAGCCCCAGCTCCTTGATGGGCGTCGTGTCGAAGCCGGCCTGCGACAGCGTCTTCCCCGAGTTCAGGATCTCGTTCGCCTCCACGGCGGCGGCGAGCACGGAGGCGTCGACCTTCTTGCCCTTGACCTCCTTCTCGAGGCGCGGGATCGCCTTCTCGAGCGTCTGCAGGTCGGCGAGCATCAGCTCGGTGTTGATCGTCTCCATGTCGGAGGCGGGGTCGACGGCGCCGTCGACGTGCACGACGTCGCTGTCGCCGAATCCGCGCACGACCTGGGCGATCGCATCCGCCTCACGGATGTTCGCGAGGAACTTGTTGCCGAGGCCCTCTCCCTCGCTCGCACCCTTGACGATGCCGGCGATGTCGACGAACGACAGCGCGGCGGGCAGGATGCGCTGCGACCCGTGGATCTCCGCGAGCCGTGTCAGGCGCTCGTCCGGCAGCTCGACCACCCCGATGTTCGGCTCGATCGTGGCGAACGGGTAGTTCGCCGCGAGCACGGTGTTCTTGGTGAGAGCGTTGAAGAGGGTCGACTTGCCCACGTTGGGGAGTCCGACGATGCCGATCGTGAGTGCCACGACAGATCAGCCTACCGGCGGCGCGCTGACGCTCTCGCGGCACTGTCAGGCGACGACACCCCGACGGCCGGCCTCGGGCTCGAGCGCGTGCAGGCTCCCATGAGCGAACGATCCGGTTTCGACACGCTCAGCGCGCTTCGCGCGCGGAGCGGCTCAACCAACGGGGAAGGGTGGTTTCGACACGCTCAGCGCGCTTCGCGCGCGGAGCGGCTC
>JBAZPY010000195.1:0-4124 GCA_041645515.1 Agrococcus sp. | reverse complement strand
CCGGCCGGCCGATCGCGACGGTCGCCATCCCTCGCCGGTGATGCACGAGCTGCGCGAGCAGCGCCGCCTCGTCGGCGACCGCCCGGCTGCGGTCGCGGCCCACGAGCGCGCGCTGCCGGTGGTTCGCGAGCCGGGTCGCGGTGAGGATGTACTCCCGCATGGGCCTGCGCAGGCCGCGCTCGCGTGCCCAGTCCATGAGGGACGCGCGGCCGTCGCCGGTGGAGAGGCGCTCGACCTCCTCCGCGGTGAACCAACCGGCCCTGCCGTAGTCGTGCAGCCGGGCCCGCGTGATGCGGATCTCCTGCCGCAGCAGCAGCCACACGAGCGCCGCGGCGAGCACGCACAGCGGCACCTGCACGATGAGGTAGTAGACGAAGAAGCCAATGGTGCCGCCCGGCACCCACCAGCTCGCCGAGTTCCAGAGCGCGTGCAGCAGCGCCGACACGAGCCAGCCGGCGGGGAACGCGAGCAGGAACCACCAGCGCGAGCGCAGCCGGGCGGCGAGGCCGAGCGCGAGGCCGATGCCGACCGCGGTGAAGATCGCGTGCGTCAGCGGGCTCATGATGCCGCGGAGGAAGAAGATGAACGAGCCGTCCCCCGACTCGGCGAGCGACGTGCCGAAGTAGAGGATGTTCTCGGTGAACGCGAACCCGGCCGCCGACAGCGCCGCGAACACGACGCCGTCGACCGGGCCGTCGAACGTCCTGCGGAAGAAGAGGAACATGATGACCACCGGGATGGACTTCCACAGCTCCTCGGTGATCGGCGCCTGGATCACGGTCCGGTAGAGCTCCCACTGCTCCTGCGAGCGCAGGAACGGCGTCACGAGCGGCTCGAGCACGAACGAGTTGAGCGCGAGCGTCAGCAGCACCGCCGCGACCCCGCCCCACAGCGCGGCGAACCACATCGCGACGCGCGGCTCCGGCTCCCAGCGGTCGATCGCGAGCACCGCCCAGATGACGAACGCGAGCGGCACGAGCGCCATGAGCCCCGACGTGGCGACCACGAGGGGGTTGCCGATCGCCCCGCCGAGCACCAGGATCACGCCGAACGACGCGAGCGCGAGCACCGCGATGCCGATCACCCCGGCGATCATGCCGACGTTCGGGCCGTCCTTCCGCACGAGCGGCGACAGGGGTGCGGAGGCGGTCACGACAGGAGCGTACCCAGCCGCGCCCGGCCCAGACAGGTCGCGTCAGGGCAGGTCGTCACCCGAGATCACCGGGATCGCCTGGGTCACCGGCTGCAGCCCCGACAGGCGCGCGGGCGCGAGCAGCTTCTCGACCCGCTCACGGTCCATGAGCCCCGCCTCGACGCAGAGATCCGCGATCGACTTGTTGCTCGTGAGCGCCTCGTGCGCGAGCTTCGCCGAGTCGGCGTAGCCCAGGTAGGGCGTGAGCGCGGTGACGACGCCGACCGAGGTGCCGACCATCAGGCTGAGCCGCTCGCGGTTCGCCTCGATGCCGTCGATGCAGTTGACGCGCAGCGTGAGGCACGCCTGCGTCATCCAGTGCAGGCTCTGCAGGATCGAGTGGGCGATCACGGGCTCGAAGGCGTTGAGCTGCAGCTGGCCGGCCTCGGACGCCGCCGTGACGGTCGCATCCGACCCTATGACCGCGAACGCGACCTGGTTGACGACCTCGGGGATGACGGGGTTGACCTTGCCGGGCATGATCGACGATCCGGCCTGCTTGGGCGGCAGCGTGATCTCGCCGATGCCCGCCTGCGGGCCGGAGGACAGCAGGCGCAGGTCGTTGCAGATCTTCGACAGCTTGACGGCGGAGCGCTTGAGCGTGCCGGAGAGGGTCATGAACACGCCGGTGTCGCTCGTCGCCTCGATGAGGTCGGCGGCCGGCACGATCGGCAGGCCTGTGAGCTCTGCGAGGTGCCTCGACGCGGCCTCGGCATAGCGGGGGTCGGCGGTGATGCCGGTGCCGATCGCGGTCGCGCCCAGGTTGACCTCGCTGAGCCACTTGATGGTCTCCTGCAGCCGGTCGTAGTCCTCGCGCAGGGTGACGGCGAAGCCGCGGAACTCCTGGCCGAGGGTCATCGGCACGGCGTCCTGCAGCTGGGTGCGACCCACCTTCAGCACGTCGCGGAACTCCACTCCCTTGCGGTCGAACGCGTCCGCGAGGCGCCCGAGCTCGTCGAGCAGCCGGCGCAGCGTGAACGACATCGCCACCTTGATCGACGTCGGGTAGGTGTCGTTCGTCGACTGCGAGCGGTTGACGTCGTCGATCGGGCTGAAGTGCTCGTACGCGCCCTTGGGGTGGCCGAGCTCGACGAGGCACGCGTTGGCGATCACCTCGTTCGTGTTCATGTTCGTCGAGGTGCCCGCGCCGCCCTGGATGACGCCCACCTTGAACTGGTCGTGCAGCTCGCCGCCGCGGATGCGCCGGCACACGCGGTCGATCAGGTCGGCCTTCTCGGGGTCGAGCACGCCGATCTCGCGGTTGGCGCGCGCGCACGCCTGCTTGACGACCGCGAGCGCGTTGACGAGGTCGGAGTACACCGAGATGGAGCGGCCCGTGATGGGGAAGTTCTGGAGCGCGCGCTCGGTGTGGATGCCCCAGTACGCGTCCGCGGGCACGGGCAGCTCGCCGAGCGAGTCGCGCTCGAGGCGGGTCGGTCCGGCGTAGATCCGCTCGCCCTGCGGCGCCGGATCGAGCTTGTAGGTGGGGGTGTCGGTCATGCTGGCTCCATTGCCTTCGTTGCCCGCCGGGTCAGCGGGGCGCGGACGCGTCGTGCGGGGTTCACCCGCCCTTGAAGCCTAGCCGGGGACGCGCGCCGGCTCGGGGTCGCTCAGCCGAGCGCGGCGCGCAGCTCCTCGCCGATCGCCGCGACGCCGGTCTCGACCTCGGCGAACGTGGTGCTGAGCGGCGACAGCCCGACGCGGATGCCGTCGGGCCCGCGGAAGTCGGGGATGACGCCGCGCGCCCACAGCCGCTCGGTCACGTGCCGGAAGGCCGGATGCGTCACCGTCAGGTGGCTGCCCCGGCTCCGGCCGGCGGCGGGGCTCGCCAGTCGGGCGCCGAGCGGCAGCACGTGCACCGCGAGCGCCTCCTCCGCGAAGCCGGTGAGCGCGATCGACTTCTCGCGCACCGCGTCGACGCCCACGAGCTCGAGCAGCTCGACCATCGCCTCGAGCGCCACGGTCGCGAGCACCGGCGGCGTGCCGCTGACGAAGCGCCGCAGGTCGGGCGCCGGCTCGAAGCGCGACGCCATCGCGAACACGTCGGCGGCGCCCATCCAGCCCTGGATGGGCTGCTCGAGCCTCGACTGCAGGTCGCTCCGCACGTACGCGAACGCCGGGGAGCCGGGGCCGCCGTTCAGGTACTTGTAGGTGCAGCCTGCCGCGAGGTCGACGCCCCACTCGTCGAGCCGCGTGGGGATGACGCCCGCCGAGTGGCACAGGTCCCACAGCACGAGCGCGCCGGCGTCGTGCGCGGCGCGCGTGATCGCCGGGATGTCGGCGACGTATCCGGAGCGGTACGCGACGTGGCTGAGCAGCACGAGCGCCGTCCGCTCCCCAACGGCAGCCTCGACCTGCTCGAGCGACACGCCGCCGGCGCGGTCGACCTCGATCCAGCGGAGCGTGAGCCCCCGCTCGGCGGCGACGCCCTCGGCGACGAAGCGGTCGGTCGGGAAGCTGTCGTCGTCGATCACGATCTCGGTGCGGCCGGAGCCCGCCTGGGCGTCGACCGCGGCACGCACGAGCTTGTAGAGCAGCACGGTGGTGGAGTCGCCGACGAACGACTGGCCCGCCGCCGCGCCCACGAGCGCGCCGATCCGGTCGCCGAGGTCGAAGGGCCGGCGCATCCATCCCTCGTCCCAGCCGCGGATGAGCCGCGAGCCCCAGTCGTGGCGCAGGAAGCTCGCGAAGCGCTCCTCGAGCGCGGCGAGCGGCCGGCCGAGCGAGTTGCCGTCGAGGTAGGAGACGACGTCGCCGTCGCGCACGAACGCCGACGCGTGGGCGGCCAGCGGGTCGGCGGCGTCGAGCTCGGCGGCCCGTGCGGTGAGGGCCTGTGCGGCGAGGGCCTGTGCGGCGAGGGCTGCGGCGGTCATCATTCGTCCTCCATGTCGAACCAGGTGAGGGGCAGCGAGCTCGCGCGGTCGAGGTGCGC
>JBAZPY010000194.1:0-4126 GCA_041645515.1 Agrococcus sp. | reverse complement strand
AGCCTATCCGCGGGCCGTCTCGCCGCCCGCTGCGGCGGCCTCCGCCTCGGCGTCCTCGATCGCCTCGTGCTCGCGCTCGAGCGCGTCCTTCACGAGGCGGAACCAGAGGTAGAAGGCGAAGAGCATGAACGCGACCCACTCGATCGCGTAGAAGATGTTGAGCGCGTTGAGCTCCGTGTTCACGATCGGCCGCGACGAGACGATCGGCTCGGCGCCGTCGACGAGGGCGCCGGATGCGGCGGCCGATGCCGCGTCGAGGATCGCATAGGACCCGTAGACGCGACCGTCGTACGCGTCCCACTCGTTGATGAGGGCCGCGACGCTCATGGCCTCCGCCGTGTCGCCCTGGATGTCGCCCTGCGTCGGCGCCTCGGGGGGCATCAGCCGGCCGACCAGGTCGCCGGCCGCATCCTGGCCGGCACCCGACAGCCGCTCCGAGAGCGCGTCGGCCCCCGCGGCGTCCTCGAACCAGGCGAGCGCGACGGCCAGCGACACGGGCTCGCCCGCCGACTGCGGCACCAGGACGCGCCCGATCACCCAGGTGCCGGTGCGGCCGTCCTGCTGGCGCCCCGAGAGGGTGTCGAAGTCCTCGGGCACCCACGTGCCCGAGAAGGCGACCATGCGGCCCCCGGCCTCGGTCGTGAGGGTGGAGCTCGGCTGCGCGACGCTCTCGAGCGGCACGGCCGTCTCGGTGTCGCGCTCGTCCGCCTGCCCCTGCTCGACGGCCCGCTCGATCTGCCACTGGCCGAGCAGCGCGAACACCGCGGCCACCGCGAGGCACGCGACGAGCACGCCGATCCAGCGGGGTCGCGTCGCGACCTGCCGGAAGGTGGGGAGAGGGGTGCTCATGGGCACCCCCATCCTACCGTTCCGGTCAGGACGCCGGTTCCGGCCTCGTGCCCACCGTGCTCGCCGTCGGCAGCGCGCTCAGCGGCACGATCTCCGGCGCCTCCGTGCGCGCCCGGTCGGCCGACTCGTCGTCCGGCAGCTCCTGGCTGGCGATCTCCGCGGCGACGCGCTTGTTGTAGGTGTTGATCTCCTTCTCGACGCGCGCGTCATCCCAGCCGAGCGCATCCGCCATGATCCGCGCCGCGACCGGCGCCGCCGAGACGCCGCGGTCCCACGACTCGATCGAGATCCGGGTGCGCCGCGCGAGCACGTCGTCGAGGTGCAGCGCGCCCTCGTGGGTGCACGCGTAGCGCACCTCGGCGCCCAGGTAGTCGTCGGCGCCGGGCAGCGGGTCGGCGAGCTCCGGGTGCTGCCGGATGATGTCGAGCAGCTCGTCGGTGAGGGTGCCGTAGCGGTTCAGCAGGTGCTCGATGCGGTGCTTGTGCACGCCGAAGGCGCGGGCGATCCTCCCGCGCTTGTTCCACGCGGCCCGGTAGCCGACCGCGCCGAGCAGCGGGATCTGCTCCGTGCACGACGGGGGCACCTTGCCGTCCATGGCGCTCGCCGCCTCGTCGATCGCGTCCTTCGCCATCACGCGGTAGGTGGTCCACTTGCCGCCCGCGATGAGCACGAGGCCCGGCACGGTGTGCGAGACGTAGTGCTCGCGCGACAGGTTGGCAGTCGACTTCCCGTCGCCCGCGGCGGCGAGCAGCGGACGGAGGCCGGCGTACACGCCCTCGACGTCGGCGCGCGTGAGCTTCGTCGCGAGCACCCGGTTGACGTGGTCGAGGATGTAGTCGATGTCGGCCGCTGTCGCCGCCGGGTGCGCCTTGTCGAGGTTCCAGTCGGTGTCGGTGGTGCCGAGGATCCAGTGACGGCCCCACGGGATGACGAAGAGCACGCTCTTCTCCGTGCGCAGCAGCAGCCCCATCTCGGAGTGGAAGCGATCCCTCGGCACCACGAGGTGCACGCCCTTCGACGCCCGCACCTTGAACTCGCCGCGCTGGCCGACCATCGCCTGGGTGTCGCCCGTCCACACGCCGGTCGCGTTCACGACCTGCTTGGCGCGGATCTCGAACAGCTCGCCGGTCTCGTAGTCGTGGGCCTGCACACCGACGACGCGCTCCCCCACCTTCAGGAAGCCCTCCGCCCGCACTCGGCTCGCGACGTGCGCGCCGTAGAAGGATGCGGTGCGGGCCAGCTCGGCGACGTAGCGCGCGTCGTCCACCTGCGCGTCGTAGTAGGTGAGCCCGCCGACCACGGAGTCCGGGTCGAGCGACGGGATCTGCTTGAGCACCTGCTTCTTCGTCAGGTGACGGTGCATCGGCACGCCCGGCTTCATGAAGCCCGTGTAGCTGAACGCGTCGTACAGCGCCATGCCGGCGCCGATGTAGGCGCGCTCGATCAGCGGCTTGTCGAGCGGGTAGAGGAAGCGCACCGGCTTCGCGAGGTGCGGCGCGATGCGCTGCAGCAGCAGCCCGCGCTCGATGAGCGCCTCGCGCACGAGCCCGAAGTTGAGCTGCTCGAGGTAGCGGATGCCGCCGTGGATGAGCTTCGACGACCGGCTCGACGTGCCGGAGGCGAAGTCGCGCGCCTCGATGAGGCCGACGCGCAGGCCGCGAGTGACGGCGTCGAGCGCAGCCCCCGTGCCGACGATCCCTCCCCCGATGACGAGCACGTCGACCTCGTGGTCGCGCATCGACGCGATCGCGGCGGCACGCTCCTCCGGGCCGAGCTTCCTCGACCGACTCACGCTGTTGGTGGTCTCAGCCATGGATCCTCCTTGGATGCGGCGCCCGGGGTCGGGCGGTTCAGCGCGGTGGGCTGCTCTCCACGACCACGTCGATCCGCTGGAACTCCTTGAGATCCTTGTAGCCGGTGGTCGACATGGCCTTGCGTAGAGCGCCCATGATGTTCGCCGTGCCGTCCGCGACCGGTGAGGGTCCGTTCAGCACGACGTCGAGCGGGCCGACCTGGTCGACCTGCACGCGGTTGCCGCGAGGCAGCTTCTGGTTGTGCGCCTCCGGGCCCCAGTGCCAGCCGCGGCCGGGCGCATCGGTGGCGCGAGCCAGCGCGGTGCCGAGCATGACGCCGTCGGCGCCGCACGCGAGCGCCTTCACGACCTGGCCGGAGGTGCCGAGCGAGCCGTCGGCGATGACGTGCACGTAGCGGCCGCCCGACTCGTCGAGGTAGTCGCGGCGCGCCGCGGCGACGTCGCTCACGGCGGTCGCCATGGGGGCCGCGACGCCGAGCACCTTCTCGCTCGTGGACGCCGCGCCCCCGCCGAAGCCGACGAGCACGCCGGCGGCGCCGGTGCGCATCAGGTGGAGGGCGGCGGTGTAGGTGACGACGCCGCCGACCACGACCGGCACGTCGAGCTCGTAGATGAACTGCTTCAGGTTGAGCGGGGCGCCGCTCTCGGCGGAGACGTGCTCGGCGCTGACGGTGGCGCCGCGGATGACCATCAGGTCGACGCCGGCGGCGAGCACCGTCTCGTAGTGCTGCTGCACGGCCTGCGGGCTGAGGCTGCCCGAGACGGGCACGCCGGCGTCGCGCACCTGCGCGAGGCGGTCGCGGATGAGCTCCGGCTTGATCGGCTCGGCGTAGATCTCGCGCATGCGGCTGGTCGCGAGGTCGGCCGGGAGGCGCGCGATCTCGGCGAGCAGCGGCTCGGGGTCGTCGTAGCGGGTCCAGACGCCCTCGAGGTTCAGCACGCCGAGGCCGCCCGCCCTGCCGAGGGCGATCGCGGTCGCGGGGCTCATGACCGAGTCGGTCGGGGCGCCCATCACGGGGATCTCGAACTTGAACGCGTCGATCTGCCACTGCAGCGAGACGAGGTCGCTGTCGCGCGTGCGGCGGGACGGCACGACGCTGATGTCGTCGAACCCGTACCCGGTGCGGGCGCGCTTGCTGCGGCCGATCTCGATCTCCGTCACCCGTCCAGCCTATCCCGCGGGTGGCGAGCACCGCTCAGGACCGGAGCACGCTCGTGATGCGCAGCAGCGCGGCCTCGAGCTCGTCGCGCACCGTGGCCGCCTTGGCGGTGCTCATGCGGCCGCCGCCGCCCGCGCGGGCCGCGTCGCGCACCTGCTGCCGGAAGTCGGTGAGGGCGAGGTCTATGTCGTGCACCGCCATGCGCGCCGCGGCCTTCTCCGCCGTGTGCGCAGCATCCGCGCCCCGCGCCTCCGGCGCGGTCGAGGTCGGCTCCTGCCACGGGTTCGGGACCGGTTCGGATGCG
>JBAZPY010000193.1:0-4134 GCA_041645515.1 Agrococcus sp. | reverse complement strand
CGGTTCCACTGCGAGCGAACCTAGCGCACCGCGCGCGAGTCCCGCCCACCTGACAATGTTTCGATTCGATCACGATCACCTCGGCGGCCGCTGGGGCGCACGCCAAGCGGGGCACTATTCTCGGAACCGGTTCCATCGGTGATCGGGCGTCGCAGCCCGCCGAGGCGCAAGGAGGCGCGATGCCCAGGCTCGACGACGTCGCGCGTGCCGCCGGCGTCTCGAAGGCCACCGCCTCGCGTGCGCTGTCGGGTGCTGACGGGGTCTCCCCCGCCACCCGCGCGAGGGTGCAGCGCGCCGCCGGCGATCTGGGCTTCCGCGCCTCCGGCGCCGCGCGTCGCCTCGCGACCGGGCTGACCCGCACGATCGGGGTGCTCACCCCGTCCGTCGACCGCTGGTACTTCGGCTCGGTGCTGCACGGCATCGCGCACGCCGCGGATGCGCACGAGCACGACGTGCTGCTGTACGACCTCGGGGCGTTCGGGCGCGGCGGCCACGAGAAGTTCGAGCGGTTCATGAGTCGCGGCGAGGTCGACGGCCTCGTCACCATCACCTGGAGCCTCGTGGGCGGCGACCTGTCCAGGCTCGCGCAGCTCGGCATCCCCGTCGCCACGGTCGGCGAGCCGACACCGCACTCGCGCTCGTTCTGCCTCGACGACGATGCCGCTGGCGAGCAGGCCGCGGAGCACCTCGTGCGGCTCGGGCACCGCGACCTGCTGCACATCTCGAGCGAGACCGAGGTGCAGCCCTACGACGCCTCGTCGTCGGACCGGCGCAGGCGCGCGTTCGAGCGGGTCTCCGAGCGGCACGGCCTGCGGATGCGCCCGATCGTGACCGTGCCGACGACGCTCGAGGGCGCGCACGTCGCGGCGCGGGACATCCTGGCGCGCGCGGACCGTCCCACCGGCATCGTCGCCGGCACCGACGAGGTCGCGCTCGGCGTGCTGCTCGCAGCGCACCAGCTCGGCATCCGCGTGCCCGAGGAGCTGAGCGTGATCGGCGTCGACGACGTGCCGATGGCGGCCCCGTTCGGCCTCACCACCATCCGGCAGGACCCGGCCCAGCACGGCGAGGACGTGATCGCCTGGATCATGTCGGCGCTCGCGCTCCATCCGCACGGCCGGCCCGACGCCGAGCCCGATCGGAGCCACACGAGCTACGCGCCGGTGCTCGTCATCCGCTCGTCCACCGCACCACCCGACCGGGAGCGCCCGTGAGCTTCACCTCCAGCTTCACCTCGCCCATCCCCATCGTCGGCGCCAATGTGCCGGGGCTCGCGCTCGACCGGGACTGGCACCGCAAGAGCGTGTTCTACGAGGTGATGGTGCGCTCGTTCGTCGACTCGAACAGCGACGGGTTCGGCGACCTGCAGGGCCTCACGTCGAAGCTCGACTACCTGCAGTGGCTCGGCGTCGACGGCGTCTGGGTGCCGCCGTTCTACCGCTCGCCGCTGCGCGACGGCGGCTATGACGTCTCGGACTTCAAGGCCGTGCTCGCGGAGTACGGCACGATCGACGACTTCCGCCACTTCGTCGCGGAGGCGCACTCGCGCAACATGCGCGTGATGATCGACCTCCCGATCAACCACACGTCCGACCAGCACCCGTGGTTCCTCGCCTCTCGGCAGGATCCGGACGGCCCCTACGGCGACTTCTACGTGTGGCGCGACACCGACGAGGACTACCCGAACGCGCGCATCATCTTCGTCGACACCGAGGAGTCGAACTGGGCCTTCGACGCCGTGCGGCGGCAGTTCTACTGGCATCGGTTCTTCTCGCACCAGCCCGACCTCAACTTCGAGAACCCCGCGGTGCACGCGGCCGTCGAGGACGTGCTGCGCTTCTGGCTCGACCTCGGCGTCGACGCGATCCGGCTCGACGCGATCCCGTACCTCTACGAGTCGGAGGGCGGCAACGGCGAGTCGGAGCCCGCCACGCACGAGTACCTCAAGGCGCTGCGGCGCCTCGTCGACGACGAGTACCCGGGGCGCATCCTGATCGCCGAGGCCAATCAGTGGCCGGCCGAGACCGCGGCGTACTTCGGCACCGCCGACGAGCCGGAGTGCCACATGGCCTTCGACTTCCCGACCATGCCGCGCATCTTCTACTCGCTGCGCGCGCAGAGCGCGGTCGAGCTCAAGCGCATCCTCGCCGAGCAGGTCGACGTGCCGCCGGGCGCCGCGTGGGGCGTGTTCCTGCGCAACCACGACGAGCTCACGCTCGAGATGGTGAGCGAGGAGTACCGGCAGGCGATGTACGGCTGGTACGCCTACGACCCGCGGATGCGCTCCAATGTCGGCGTGCGGCGCCGGCTGGCGTCGCTGCTCGACAACTCGCGCGCGGAGCTCGAGCTCGCGAACGCCCTGCTGCTGTCGCTGCCGGGGTCGCCGTTCCTCTACTACGGCGACGAGATCGGCATGGGCGACAACATCTGGCTCGACGACCGCGACGCATCACGCACGCCCATGCAGTGGACGCCCGACCGCAACGCGGGGTTCTCCGACGCCGACCCGGGCAAGCTCTTCCTGCCGGTCGTGCAGTCGCTCGTCTACCACTACGCCGCCGTCAACGTGGAGTCGCAGATGGCGCAGGCGTCGAGCCTCCTGCACTGGATGCGCTCGGTGCTGCACGTGCGACGCGCGCACCCGGTGTTCGGGCTCGGACGTCTCACGGTGCTCGACAGCGACAACGACGCCGTGCTCGCGTTCGTGCGCTCCTACGAGGGCGACGGCAGCTACGCCGGACCGCGGGCCGAGCGGGTGCTGTGCGTGTTCTCGTTCAGCCACAACCCCGTGCACGTGACGATCGACGCGCCGCAGTTCGCGGGTGCGCGCCTGAACGACCTGTTCGGCGGCGGGGCGTTCCCGACCATCGCCGAGGACGGTCGCTTCTCGCTCACCTTCGGCACGCAGTCGTTCTACTGGCTGGGCCTCAGCTGACGCGCTGACGACGGGGCGCGCGGACGACGATCGTGCGTGCAGCCTTGTCGTGCAGCGACTGCCTGCGCGGATCCCACAGCGGCCAGAGGTGGTCGACGATGCTGAAGACGCCGGCGAAGAAGCCGAGCCCCGCGATGCTGCTCAGCAGCTGCGGGCCGCCCTGCTGCACCGCCCAGCGGAGCACGGCGGCGCGGGCGTCGGGCAGCCGGTCCTCGTCGCGCATCCGGACACGGATGCCGACGAGCATCTTGCCGGGCGTCTGGCCCTTCGTCATGTGGAAGCCGACGTTGTAGAGGAAGTAGGCGATCGCGCCGGTCAGCACGCTCGCGATCGACGCGGGACTGCCGGGCGCGCTCATCGCCTCGAGGGCCGTGAACGCCGACTCGTCGCCCTCGGCGGCGCGCCCCACGAGGTCGAACCAGCCGAACATGCCCAGCACGATCATGACGAGCACGACGAACGGGACGATGTCGAGCAGGTAGGCGCCGACGCGGGCGCCCCAGCTCGCGAGCTCTGGCTCGGTCCGGTCGGGCTCCTGCGGCACGGCCGGCGCCCACGCGGGCGGTGCGGCGGGGTCGCGCGTCTCGGCGAGCCACTGGATGCCGTTCCACCAGCGCTCGACGCCGTCCGTGGCCGCGTACGGGTCGGGGTACCAGCCCGGCGGCTGCGAGGACGGCGGCTGCGGCGAGGTCATGCCTCGATGCTAGAGCGCCGTTTGGACGCTGACCGTGCGTAGTGGAGACTGGCGCGATGCAGGAGACCGCCATCCTCGCGATCGTCGTGATCGTCGCGCTCGCGTTCGACTTCACGAACGGCTTCCACGACACCGCGAACGCGATGGCTCCCTCGGTCGCCACCGGCGCGCTGAAGCCGAAACCGGCGGTCGCGCTCTCGGCGATCCTCAACCTCGTCGGCGCGTTCCTCTCGATCGAGGTGGCGCGCACCGTCGGCTCCGGGATCGTCGACCTGACGGGCGTCGACGGCGAGAGCCTCATGCTCATCGTGCTGTGCGGACTCACGGGCGCCATCGTCTGGAACGTGCTGACCTGGTTGTTCGGCCTGCCCTCGTCGTCGAGCCATGCGCTCTTCGGCGGCCTCATCGGGGCGACGATCGCCGCCCTCGGCGTGAGCGGCGTGCTCTGGGGCGGCGTCACCCAGAAGATCCTCATCCCCGCGGTGCTCGCGCCTGTCATCGCAGG
>JBAZPY010000192.1:0-4146 GCA_041645515.1 Agrococcus sp. | reverse complement strand
CGCCTCGGTGATGTCGGTGCGCGAGAACCCCTCGGCCGCGAGCGCCGCGTCGTCGGGGCTGATGGTGATGCGCTGCCCCGGCGCGCCCTGCAGCTGCACGGCGCGCACGCCCTCGGTGCGCTCGAGCTGCGGCACGGCGATCGTCTCGATGCGGTCGACGAGCGCCGACTGCGCTCCCGGCCCGGAGATGGCGATGCGCAGCACCGGGAAGTCGGCGATCGAGCCGGTGAGCACAGTCGGCTCCGCGTTCTCGGGCAGCTGGGAGAGGATGCGGTTGACCGCCTGCTGCACGCGCTGCTCGGTCGTCGGGATGTTGATGCCGTAGGTGAACTCGGCGAACACCACGCTCGAGCTCGTCGACGACGTGCCGGACGTGCCCTCGAGACCCGGCACCGACTGGATGGCGCGCTCGATGGGGCCGGTGACGTCCTCGCTCATGATCTCGGGGCTCGCGCCCGGCAGCGTCGTCGTGACGACGACCGCCGGCAGCTCGAGGTCCGGCGTCAGCTCCGTCTTGAGGCTGGCGAGGGCGACGCCGCCGAAGATCGCGATGCACAGCGTCGCGAGGACGATGAGCGCTCGGTTCTTGAGGCTGGCGAGCGAGAGCAGATGCACTCGCGAATCCTCTCACCAACACCGCAGGGGCGGATGGGGGGTGACCCCCGCATCCGCCCTCCCGCCGGTCGGCTACTGCTTGCGCCTGGCCGCGAACGCCCGCATCGCGTCGCGCACGTACGCGGCGCCCTCGGCGCCGCCGTAGTTGGCGGCGAACCGCTCGTCGGCGACGTACATGTCGCCGAGCCCTGCGAACATCTCGACGTCCGGCTCGGCCGTCTGCCAGCCGGCGCCGACCCAGCGGCAGTGGCGCTCGACGAGCGCCTGCACCCGTTCCGAGTCGACGCCCTCGCCCGCGTCGCGGGCCGCGGCGTAGCCGGCGGCGATGTCGAGGTGCTCCTGCTGGAAGCGGCGCTTGTCGTCGTCCGACATGCGCTTCCACCAGTCCTGGCCGCGCCTCCACGCGTCGGCGCCCCAGCGCTCGGTGACCTCCTGCTCGTACTGGCTCTGGTCGAACCCGTCGAGCGCCTCCTCTGCCGTCATGACGGCTCCCTTCTCTCGTGCCCGCAGCGTGTGCTCGACGGCGCGGATCTGCCTGCGGATGCGGTCGGCCTCCCGCTCGAGGTCGGCGAGGTGCGCCGCGAGCGCCTCCTCGTCGGATGCGCGCTCGAGGCTGTCGGCGATCGCCGGGATGCCCACGCCCAGACCGCGCAGCAGCAGGATGCGCTGCAGTCGGGCGAGCGACGCCTCGTCGTACCACCGCATCCCGCCCCCGTCGGTGCGGGCGGGGGTGAGGAGGCGCACGGCGTCGTAGTGCCGCAGGGTGCGGCTCGAGATGCCGGCGAGCTTCGCGATGCGCTGGATCGACCACTCCATGGCAGCGACGCTAGAGGTTGACGCTGCGTCAATGTCAACCCCCTGGCGAGCGCTCGACCTACGCTGGGCCCCATGCCGCTCGCCCGCTCCGTGCTCGCCGTCGCGGTCGGGGGCGCGGCCGGGACCGCCGCGCGGGTGCTGCTCGAGGCCTGGATCGCCGACTGGTGGGCGCTGCTGGTCGTGAACGCCCTGGGCTGCGCGCTGCTCGGGATCTCGGTAGCCGTCCTTGCGAACGCTCCCGACTGGCTCCGGCACGGGCTCGGCGCCGGCGTGCTCGGCGGCTTCACCACCTTCAGCGCGGTCGCTGTCGCGAGCGTCACCGCCGGCGGCGTGAGCGGAGGCTGGCCGACGCTCGTCCCGGCGTTGCCGGGCATCACCGTCGCGCTGGGGATGCTCGTCGTCTGCCTGCTCGCGGCCTGGACGGGGCTGCTGCTCGGGCGCCGACTGGTCAGGGAGCGTGCCGCGTGAGCCCGCTCGAGCTGCTCGGCGTCGCCGGCGCCGGAGGCGTGGGCGCCGTGGCGCGCTTCCTCGCCGGCGCCGCCCTGCGGGAGCGACCGGTGCGCGCCACCATCGCCGTCAACCTGGCCGCGAGTCTGCTCGCCGGCATCCTCACCGGGCTGCTGGTGCTCGACGACACGTGGCGAGCCGTGCTCGTCGCCGGCTTCTGCGGCGGCCTGTCGACCTACTCGGCGTTCGCCGTGCAGGCGGTCGAGCAGCTCGACGGCCGCCGGAGCGGCCACGCCCTCGCGACGGTCGCGGTCACCGTCGTGGGCGGGGCGATCGCCGCATCCGCCGGCCTGCTGATCGGCGCGCTGCTCGTGCCGGCGACTCCAGCGTGATCCCATCCCCAGGCATAGCCCCCGCTCATCCCGTCCTGGGGCTCGGTGCTAGCATGAAGGTTGGACTTATCACAGGAGTTCTCATACCGTTCGTCGGCGCAGGCCGGCGCAGTTCGCAAGGGGGTCCAGCATGGGTCGTGGTCGCCAGAAGGCCAAGCACACGAAGCTGGCTCGAGAGCTGAAGTCGTTCAGCCCGAATATCAACTACAACGTGCTCGCGCAGGAGCTCGGTGGTGTCCCCGAGAACCCCGAGCTGGTCGACAAGTGGGCGGACTACGCCGAGTACAAGCCCGACGATGACGAGTACGTCGACGACGTGCAGCAGGGACGCACCGCCTGAACCGGCGGTGCCGGGCGTCGGGCTGCGCTCTTCGCGGATGAACCGAAGGAGCCGACCGTGACGTCGCACGCCATCACCAACGGCAGGGTGCAGGAGCCGGTCGAGATCGGCAGCCACGCGACCGCGACCGCTCCCGTCTTCGAGTCGCTCTCGGTGCTCGACCTGTTCAAGATCGGCATCGGGCCTTCCTCCTCGCACACCGTCGGGCCGATGCGGGCGGCGCTCGACTTCGTCGCGCAGGCGGATGCATCCGGCCGCTTCGACGAGATCGCGCGTCTGCGAGTCGACCTCCTCGGGTCGCTCGGCGCGACCGGCTCGGGCCACGGCACCGATACCGCGATCATGCTCGGACTCGCCGGTCTCGCACCCGACACCGTCGAGACGCCGCAGATCACCGCGACCCTCGAGCAGATCCGCGCATCGGGCGAGCTGACGCTCGGCGGCAGGCTGACCGTGCCGTTCGACGAGTCGAAGGTGTTCGTCTTCAGGCCGCTCACCGTGCGTCGCGAGCACCCGAACGCGCTGCGCATCACCGCCTACGACGCATCCGACACCGAGATCTCCTCGGCCGGCTACTACTCCATCGGCGGCGGCTTCGTCATGCGGCACGACGAGGGCGACGTGCTCTCCCCAGTGCCCGAGCCCGCGACGCAGGCGCACCCGGTGCGGTACCCGTTCACGCACGGCGACGAGCTGGTCGCGCGCTGCCGCGAGACGGGGCTGTCGGTCGCCGAGCTGATGCTCGAGAACGAGACGGCCTGGCGCTCCCGCGAGGAGACGATCGAGCGCCTCGAGCGCATCTGGGCCGTCATGCAGGAGTGCGTCGCGCACGGCATCGAGACCGACGGCATCCTGCCCGGCGGTCTGGACGTGAAGCGCCGATCGAAGGACTGGCAGGCGAAGCTGCTCGAGCGCGACGCGGCGCCCAAGACGGGCAGGCCCGACCTGCTCGAGGGCATGGAGTGGGTCAACCTCTACGCGCTCGCGGTGAACGAGGAGAACGCTGCCGGGGCGCGCGTCGTCACCGCGCCGACGAACGGCGCCGCGGGCATCATCCCCGCCGTCATGCACTACGCCGACCGCTTCGCGAACTGCGTCGACGACGAGGTGCCGTGGTCGGTGCGCTTCCTGCTCGTCGCTGGCGCGATCGGCATCATCATCAAGTCGAACGCCTCGATCTCGGGCGCGGAGGTCGGCTGCCAGGGCGAGGTCGGCTCGGCCTGCGCGATGGCCGCCGCCGGCTTCGCGGCGGTGCTCGGCGCGACGCCGGAGCAGATCGAGAACGCCGCCGAGATCGGCATCGAGCACAACCTCGGCCTCACGTGCGACCCCATCAAGGGGCTCGTGCAGATCCCGTGCATCGAGCGCAACGCTATGGCGAGCGTGAAGGCCATCAACGCGGCGCGGATGGCGCAGCAGGGCGACGGCACGCACTACGTGAGCCTCGACACCGCCGTCGAGACGATGCGCCGGACCGGCGCGGACATGAGCGACAAGTACAAGGAGACCTCGCTGGGCGGTCTCGCGGTGGCGTTC
>JBAZPY010000191.1:0-4168 GCA_041645515.1 Agrococcus sp. | reverse complement strand
GGCGACGCGGCCGCGGCGGCGGAGATCGCGGATGCGTTCCGCGCACGGCTGCAGTTCGGCACGGCCGGGCTGCGCGGCGCGATCGGCGCCGGGCCGAACCGCATGAACCGGGTGGTGGTGCAGCAGGCCTCCGCCGGGCTCGCCGCGTTCCTCGTGGCTCGCGAGCCGCACCCGTCGGTGGTCATCGGCTGGGACGCGCGCCGCGGCTCGGAGGAGTTCGCGCGCGACGCCGCCGCGGTGTTCGCCGGCGCGGGCGTGCGCGCGATCCTGCTGCCGCGGCTGCTGCCGACGCCGGTGACCGCGTTCGCCGTCCGCCACCTGGGCGCGAGCGCGGGCGTGATGGTGACGGCGAGCCACAACCCGCCGGCCGACAACGGCTACAAGGTCTACCTCGGCGGCGCCGACGAGGGCAGCCAGATCGTGCCGCCGGTCGACGGCGAGATCGCGGCGCTCATCGAGCTGGCGGCGGCCACCCCGGTGGCCGACTACCCGCGCGGCGAGCCGGAGATCGCCGGCGACGGCGTCTGGGACGCGTACGTCGCCGCGACCGCCGCCATCGGCCTGCCGCCCGCCGAGCCGGACGACGCATCCGCCATGACCGTCGTCTACACGCCGCTCCACGGCGTCGGCCTCGAGACCGTCGAGGCGGTGCTCGCCGAGGCCGGCTTCCCGCCCGTGATCGTGGTGCCGGAGCAGGCGGAGCCGGACGGCGCGTTCCCGACGGTCGCGTTCCCGAACCCGGAGGAGCCGGGCGCGCTCGACCTCGCGATGGCGCTCGCCACGGATCGCGGCGCGGACCTGATCCTCGCGAACGACCCCGACGCCGACCGGCTCGCCGTCGCCGTGCCCGACCGCGCGGCGCCAGCCGGCTGGCGGATGCTGACGGGCAACGAGGTGGGCCTGCTGCTGGGCTGGGACGCCGCGCGCGCCGCCCGCGGGCAGGGCGTGCTGGCCGCCTCGATCGTCTCCTCCCCCGGGCTCGGCGTCATCGCGGCCGCGCACGGGCTGGACTTCGTGCAGACCCTCACCGGCTTCAAGTGGGTCTCGCGCGTGCCCGACCTGCTGTTCGGCTTCGAGGAGGCGCTCGGCTACCTCGTGAACCCCGGCACGGTGCGCGACAAGGACGGCGTCTCGGCGCTCGTGCGGGTCCTCACGATCGCCGCCGAGCTGCACGAGCGCGGCTCGTCGC
The DNA here is from genome assembly GCA_041645515.1 of Agrococcus sp. Taxonomy (GTDB): domain Bacteria; phylum Actinomycetota; class Actinomycetes; order Actinomycetales; family Microbacteriaceae; genus Agrococcus. The sequence goes on along the minus strand of JBAZPY010000191.1, from coordinate 2,979 downwards.
TCGCGGAGGAGCTGCTCGCGCTCGCAGCCGAGTTCGGCGCCTTCGAATCGGGCCAGGTGAGCGTGCGCGTCACCGACCTCGCCCGCATCCCCGCCACGATGGCGGCCCTGCGCGCCGACCCGCCGTCCGAGCTGGCGGGCGCCGCGGTGCTCGCGGCCGACGACCTGTCGCTGCCGGAGCACGGCGAGATCGGCGACATCCTGCGCTTCACGCTCGACGACGGCTCGCGCGTGATGGTGCGACCGAGCGGCACGGAGCCGAAGGTCAAGGTCTACATCGACGCGACGTCGGCCGAGGGCGCGCCAGCCCAGCGCGTGCGCGCGGCGCGCGCCCGCGTCGACGCGATCGCCGAGGCCGTGCGCCCCCTGCTGGCCTGAGCCCAGTGCGCTAGACTGGTCGCATGACGACCGCCGCACCGAGCGCCCGCCGCCCTTGCTGCTAGGAGTCAGGACCCCGACGGCGGTGCTCCGGCGGCACCTCGTCCTCGCCACCGTCGCCGCAGTCCTGCTGTTCGCCGTCTGGCAGATGCACTTCCGCTGGAGCCCGGACATGCGTCTGTGGAAGGCGTTCGGCGGGGCATCGATCGGGATGCTGTGGTTCGCCGTGCTCATCGGTCCAGCCGCCCGGCTGTGGCGACCGCTGATCCGCCTGGTGCCGTGGCGCAGGGAGTCCGGCATCTGGTTCGCGGTGATCAGCGCGGTGCACGGATACCTCGTGTGGGACGGCTGGGCGCGGTGGGACGTGCCCGCGCTGCTGGGGTACCAGCTCTCCCCGGAGACCGGTGCGTACCTCCGTGCCGAGCCGGGGTTCGGCCTGGCGAACGTCCTCGGCCTCATGGCGCTCACGCTCGGGCTGGCGCTCGCAGCCACGTCGTTCGACCGCGCGGTCAGCTTCCTCGGCATCTCGGCGTGGAAGTGGCTGCACACGCTCGCCTATGCGATCTTCTACCTGACCGCCGCGCATGTCCTGTACTTCGCCTTCATGCACTACACGCCGGCAGCTCCTCAGGCGCAGACGTACGAGCCGAACCCGCTGCGGTGGGTCTACCTCGCGATGGTCGTCACCGCGTCCGTCGCACAAGCTGCCGCGTTCGTGAAGACGACGTGGGTCCGGAGGAGCTTCGGTGGCGCGTGAACGAGCATCCCTCGCGAGCGGCACGCTCGCGAGGGCGGCGCTGGCCCTGGTGGGGGTGCTGGTCGCACTGCCGATCCTGCTGGTCGCGACCACCATGGTCGTGCTCGAGAGCCGGCTGACGGCGGATGCCGCGGGCCCGGCCGTCCCCGCTCCCGCGGCGGACTACGCACGCTCCTTCTCGATGACGGTGCGCGACGGCGAGCGGACGATCCGGTTGTGGCTCGAGGACCTCGACGGCCTGCCGAGCTTCCGGCAGACGATCGAGGTCGACGGGCAGCCGGTCTCCGACCAGATCTACCGCGGCGACGAGCGGACGCTCGACACGCGCGAGGCGGAGTCCGGCCTCGCCTGGTCCCGCGTCGAGGATGTCGCGCCCGAGGACGTGCAGCTGTCCGGTCTCGCCGCCGGGCCCGCCGCGTGGGCGCTCGAGTACGGGCTGGGGGACCATCAGGTCGACGCCGGCAGCGGAACGCTCGACATCACGGTGCACAGCGTGGAGGAGGACATCCCCGCGGAGGTGTTCCAGCTCCCGCCGGGAGCCGAACCCGCGCCGGCCGAGTGAGGCGGCAGCGGATGCGCAGGATCCACACGGTGACGATGCTCGAGCGGAAGCGGATCGCTGAGGACGCGCTCGAGGTCTCCTTCAGCCGCCCGGCGTCCTTCGTGTTCGCGGCCGGCCAGTACATCCAGGTGAAGCTGCCGGGCCTCATGCATGCCGATCCGAGGGGCGACTCACGGGTCTTCTCGATCGCGTCGTCGCCGAACGACCGCGAGAGGGTCTCCATCGCCTTCCGGCGCTCGGCCAGCGGATTCAAGCGCTCGCTCGAGCAGATGCCGTTGGGAGGGGAGGTTGTGCTCGAGGGTGCGCACGGGTTCTTCGCGCTGCGGCAGGCGCCGCGCCGTCCCATCGTGCTGGTCGCCGGCGGCATCGGCATCACACCTCACCTGAGCATGATCCGGTTCGCGAGCGAGCAGCAGTTCGACGCGCCGCTCGCGCTCCTCTACCGCAATCGCAGCGAGCGCAGCGCGGTGTACCTGGATGAGCTGACTGCTCTCGCGCGCCGGAACCGCAGCTTCTCGATGCGGAGCACGTACAGCGCCGTCGAGGTGCAGGACGTCCGTCGAACGGCGGAAGACTTGCCGACGGCGGTCTGGCACCTGGCCGGACCAGCGGGGATGGTCGACCGGGTTCGGAGCCTGCTGCTGCTCGCCGGGGTCGACGAGCTGCGCGTGTGCACCGAGGAGTTCGTCGGATACTGAGCGTTCCGCCCTCAGCCGTGGAGGGCCGCGATCGCCTCGTCGCGCGTCGACGCCGCCCCGAGCGCGTCCGTGACGCCCGAGACGTCGAGCGCGTTCGCGAGCTCGGCGAGCATCCGCAGGTGCTGCCGCGGGCTCGTCGCCGCGAGCCCGATGACGACGCGCACCGGATCGTTGTGGGGGTGCCCGAACGCGACCGGCTCCTCGAGCACGACGATCGCGAGCGCGTCGCGCCGCACGACCGCGCTAGCCCTCGCGTGCGGGACGGCGACGCCGGGCGCGACGACGCAGTAGGGGCCGGCCTCCTCGATCTGCTGCACGAGCTCCTCGACGTAGGCGCGCCCCACCGCGTGCGCGGTCACCAGGTCGACGCCCGCGGCGCGCACGGCGGCGCGCCAGTCGGCGGCGCGCACCCCTGGCGAGAACGTCGCCTCGTCGAGCGGCAGCGTCATCGGAGGTCGTCGAACCCGTCGGCGATCTCGTCGGCGAGCTCCTCGCGCTCCTCGAACGAGCAGAACGCGCTCGCCGCGGCGTTCTGCGTGACCTCCTCGAGGTCGTCGAGGTCCCAGTCGAAGGTGTCGACCAGCA
>JBAZPY010000190.1:0-4199 GCA_041645515.1 Agrococcus sp. | reverse complement strand
CGGCGCGAGAAGTCGGGCGAGATGGGCGACTGCGCCTCGATGTAGGCCTGGAAGGCATCCGAGTCGACGAGCCCTGAGTCGGTGGCGTTCGTCCCGGCCGTGAAGCCGGTGAAGTTGTCGCCGCCCGAGATCAGGAAGCTGGGCGCCGCCACCCGGATCTCCTGCGTCGGCGTGACGGGCGACTCGTCGATCCAGATGCCCGTGATGCGCGAGCCCTCCGGGCGCGTCGAGTCGTAGGTGTACTCGACGTTGTCGCTGAAGCCCAGCTGCAGGTACGGGCGCGAGCCTCCGGCCGGCTGCCACTGCTGCTCGAGCACGACCTTCAGCTGCTCGCCGGTGAGCGTCACCGTCCACAGGTTGTTCGCGAAGGGCAGCACGGCTGCCGCCTCGCCGACGGTGACGATGCCGTCCGACGGCTCGCCCTCCGCCGCCTCGAAGTAGAGCTCGTCGCGGAGGCCGCCGGGGTTCGTGATGCCGATGTCGGCGCCGCCCCGCAGCTCGGACGAGAGCTGGTCGCGCAGCATGTTGCCCACGAGGGTGCCCAGCGTGGATGCGTTGCCGCGGTCGTCGCGCTCACCGCCGGCGAACGCGGTGGTGATGTCGGCCGTGATCTCGCCGAGCGGCTCGCGGCCGATGACCGCCGCCTGCTCGAGCGCCGCGTTCGTGATGGTGTTCACCTCGGCGACGCGAGGGTACGCGGCGATCAGGTCGGCCGCGGGGGCCGTCGTGCGCGCGACGTTCTGGACGGTCGGGAACGTGGCGGCGCCGGTGACGGGATCGACGACCGCGACGACCTGGCTGATGTTCTCGCCGTACTGGCCGCTCTGCACGATCGGGCGAACGTCCTGGTCGCTGCCGGCGGGTGCGGGTGCGAGCCAGGAGTACGGCTTGTGGGTGTGGCCGTTGAAGATCACGTCGACCTCGGCGGCGGTGTCCTCGACGATCGAGCGGAACGCCTCGGACGCATCCATCGACGCGGTGAGCGCGGCGGCCTGCACGTCCTGCGGAGCGTTCAGCGGCAGCGTGGCCGACGAGCCCTCGTGGTACTCGGCGATGATGAGCTCGGCCTCGCCGTTGGCGGCGTCGCCGTCGGAGAGTCGCTCGGCGATCGCGTTGACGGCCGCCACGGGGTCTGTGAATGCGACGCCGACGATCCCCGAGGGGTCGACGAGCGCGGGAGCCTCGAGCGTGACTGCGCCGATGACTCCCACCGAGACGCCGTTGACCTCGAAGAGCGCGAAGCCGTCGTCGATCGGGGTGCCGCCGCGGGTGACGTTCGCTGCGAGGTACGGGAAGTCGGCCGTGTCGCGGACGCGGCCCTGCAGGTCGTCGATGCCGCGGTCGAACTCGTGGTTGCCGGTCGCGGACGCGTCGACCTCGAGCGCGTTCAGCACCTCGAGCGTGGGGACGTCCTGCTGCGACGCCGACGCGTACAGCGTGGCGCCGATGCTGTCGCCGGCGGCGAGCAGCAGCGAGGCGTCGTCGCCGTGCTCGGCGCGCAGCTGCTCGATCGTGCCGGCGAAGCCGACCGTGCCGCCGCGGGGCGTCGGATCGGTGCGGTCGCCCGCGGGTGCCTGCAGCCGGCCGTGGAAGTCGTTGAAGTTGAGGATGTTGACGAGGCCGGGCGCGGCGGCCGCAGCGCCGATGTCGGCGGTGCCGACGCCGGTGGCGACCGCCGCCTGCGGGGCGACGAGCAGCCCCAGGGCGACAGCGCTGGCGGCGCCCGCCGCCAGGTTGCGCTTCATGTGCTTGATCACGGTGTGTGTCTCCGATGCGAAGGGTTCCGGGCGGCGCACAGGGGGCGCCACTCGTCAGCCTATGAATTCGCACCGTGCATCGCGAGACCCAATCGTGGCGCGGAGGTGAACAGCGGGTGACCCCCACGGGCGCAGACGCGAGGAGGGGACCCCTCACGGGGTCCCCTCCTCGCGTGCGCTCCGATCAGGCGTCGACGGGCGCGAGCTCCGGCGTGTGCGGCTCCGGGCTCGTGTGCGTGAACACGAACTCATTGTCGGCGAAGTCCACCGTGACGTGCTCCCCCGACCCGAGCTCGCCGTGCAGGATCTTCTCGCTCAGCACGTCCTCGATCTCGTGCTGCACCGCACGCCGCAGTGGCCGCGCGCCGAGCGCAGGGTCGTGGCCGACCTGGATGAGTCGGCGCTTGGCCGCCTCGGTGAGCTCGATCGTCATGTCGCGGTCGAGCAGGCGCTCGCGGAGGCGACCGATGAACAGGTCGACGATCTGCAGCAGCTCGTCGTTGCTGAGCTGCGGGAAGACGATCGTCTCGTCGACGCGGTTCAGGAACTCCGGCTTGAAGTTGCGCTTGAGCTCCTCGCGGACCTTGGCGCGCATCTGCTCGTAGTCGCCGTGCGTCGAGCCCTCGAGCACGAAGCCGACAGGGCCGCCGGAGATGTCCTTCGTGCCGAGGTTCGTCGTCATGATGATGACGGTGTTCTTGAAGTCGACCACCCGGCCCTGGCCGTCGGTGAGCCGACCCTCCTCGAGGATCTGCAGCAGCGAGTTGAAGATGTCGTTGTGCGCCTTCTCGATCTCGTCGAACAGCACCACCGAGAACGGCTTGCGGCGCACCTTCTCGGTGAGCTGGCCGCCCTCCTCGAAGCCGACGAACCCGGGAGGGGCGCCGAAGAGCCGCGAGACCGTGTGCTTCTCGCTGTACTCGGACATGTCGAGCGAGATGAGCGCGTCCTGGTCGTCGAACAGGAACTCCGCGAGCGCCTTCGCGAGCTCGGTCTTGCCGACGCCCGTGGGCCCGGCGAAGATGAACGACCCCGACGGGCGGCGGGGGTCCTTGAGGCCCGCACGCTGGCGACGGATGGTCTTCGCGAGCACGCTGATCGCCTCGTCCTGGCCGATGACGCGCTGGTGCAGCGCCTTCTCCATGAAGATGAGGCGAGCCGACTCCTCCTCGGTGAGCTTGAACACCGGGATGCCGGTCGCGTTCGCGAGCACCTCGGCGATCACGCCCTCGTCGAGCACGCCGGTCGGGCCGCCGTTGCCGCTGCGCCACTGCTTCTCGGTGCGGAGCCGCTCGCCGAGCAGCTCCTTCTCCTCGTCGCGGAGGCGGGCAGCCGCCTCGAAGTCCTGACCGTCGATCGCCGACTCCTTGCGGGTGCGCACGCCGGCGATCCGCTCGTCGAACTCGCGCAGCTCGGGCGGGGCCGAGAGGATCGAGAGGCGCAGGCGGGCGCCGCCCTCGTCGATCAGGTCGATCGCCTTGTCGGGCAGGAAGCGGTCCTGCACGTAGCGGTCGGCCAGGTTGGCGGCGGCGACGAGCGCCCCGTCCGTGATCGTCACCTTGTGGTGCGACTCGTAGCGGTCGCGAAGGCCCTTGAGGATGTTGATCGTGTGCGCGACCGACGGCTCCTGCACCTGGATGGGCTGGAAGCGTCGCTCGAGCGCCGCATCCTTCTCGAAGTGCTTGCGGTACTCGTCGAGCGTCGTCGCGCCGATCGTCTGCAGCTCGCCGCGGGCGAGCAGCGGCTTCAGGATGTTGGCCGCGTCGATCGCGCCCTCGGCGGCGCCTGCGCCGACGAGCGTGTGGATCTCGTCGATGAAGGTGATGATGTCGCCGCGGGTGCGGATCTCCTTCGTCACCTTCTTGAGGCGCTCCTCGAAGTCGCCGCGGTAGCGGCTGCCGGCGATGAGGCTGCCGAGGTCGAGCGTGTACACCTGCTTGTCCTTGAGCGTCTCGGGCACCTCGCCCTTGACGATCGCCTGCGCGAGGCCCTCGACGACGGCGGTCTTGCCGACGCCGGGCTCGCCGATCAGCACCGGGTTGTTCTTCGAGCGGCGCGAGAGGATCTGCATGACCCGCTCGATCTCCTTCTCGCGGCCGATGACGGGGTCGAGCTTGCCGTCGCGCGCGGCCTGCGTGAGGTTGCGGCCGAACTGGTCGAGGATCTGGGAGCCCTTGGCGTCGGGCTGCTGCGTCTGCTCGCCGCCGACGGCCGTCGTCTCCTTGCCCTGGTAGCCGGCGAGCAGCTGGTTGACCGTCTGCCGCACGCGGTTGAGGTCGGCGCCCAGCTTGACGAGCACCTGTGCGGCGACGCCCTCGCCCTCGCGGATGAGGCCGAGCAGCACGTGCTCGGTGCCGATGTAGTTGTGGCCCAGCTGCAGCGCCTCGCGGAGGCTGAGCTCGAGCACCTTCTTGGCGCGCGGCGTGAACGGGATGTGCCCCG
>JBAZPY010000189.1:0-4203 GCA_041645515.1 Agrococcus sp. | reverse complement strand
GGCGTGGAAGCCGCAGGCGACGTTGGCGCTCGTCACCACCCGCAGCATCGCCTCGTCGTCGCCGACGATCCGGTCGGGCACGTTCTCGCCCAGGTCGGAGTTCAGGTCGATCACGGCCATGCTCAGGCCCCCACGCCGAGGAACGCGAAGATCGGACCGATCGAGTTGGCGCCCATCCAGAAGCTCAGCAGGGTCGCGATGGTGCCGACCACGAGCAGCCACGTCGGGTAGCGGTAGCCGCCGAGCACGTCGCGCTGCCGGAACCAGCCGATGTACATGAAGATCGTCAGGCCGATCGGGAGGATGAGGCCGTTGAACCCGCCGACGAAGACGAGCAGCGCTGCGGGTGCGGTGCCGATGAGCGCGTAGACGAGCAGCGAGACGAGGATGAATGCGACGGTCGCGAGCTGCAGCGGCCAGCCGCCGGCCAGGCGCTTCGAGAACACGGACAGGAACGTCGCCGAGGTGTAGGCCGCGCCGATCACCGACGTGATCGCGGCGGCCCAGAAGATGAAGCCGAAGATGCGGATGCCCGCGTCGCCGAGCACGACCCCGAAGGCCTGCGCGGCCGGGTTCGCGGCCTGGCCGGAGACGTCGAGCACGACGCCGGAGGCGACGACGCCGAGGATGGCGAGGAACAGCACGTAGCGCATGATGCCGGTGACGAGGATGCCCTGCATCGACGCCCGGTGCACGCCCTTGACGTGGTCGCGGCCGACGAGGCCGGACTCGAGGTAGCGGTGGGCGCCGGCGTAGGTGATGTAGCCGCCGACGGTGCCGCCGACGATCGTCGTGATGGTCGCGAAGTTCAGCGTGTCCGGGAGGAAGGTCTGGCGGAGCGCCTCGCCGACCGGCGGCTGCGAGGCGATCGCGACGAACACCGTCATGAGGATCATGCCGACGCCGAGCACCATCACGACGACGTCGACGGCGCGGCCGGCCTTCTTGAACAGGAAGATGCCGATCGCGAGCAGGCCCGTCAGCAGGCCGCCGAGCTTGGGGTCGATGCCGAGCAGGGCGTTGAGGCCCAGCCCGCCGCCGGCGATGTTGCCGATGTTGAAGGCGAGGCCGCCGATCACGATCAGCACCGCGAGCACGTGGCCCGAGTACGGCACGGCCTCGTTCGCGAGGTCGCCCGCCCGCTTGCCCGAGACCGTGATCATCCGCCAGATGTTCATCTGCACGGCGAAGTCGATCAGCACCGAGACGAGGATCGCGAACGCGAACGCGGCGCCGAGCTGGGCCGTGAACGTGGCCGTCTGGGTGATGAAGCCCGGCCCGATCGCCGAGGTCGCCATCAGGAAGATCGCGCCGAGGATCGGGCCCCTGCGGCTCTTGGCGAAGGACTTCGCCCTCGCGGCGGCATCCGGCTCGGTGCCGGTGGTCTGCTGTGCGTCGGACATCGCGGTTCCCATCATCATCGGTGGGCTCCCCCACGCGGGCCGCGCAGCAGAGAGCCTCATCATCGTAGGGCAGACTCGCAGCGATTGTTGAACAATCTGCGTCCAGATCGTTTCGATCGTGTTGCGCGTGCCCCTACGATCGAGCAATGACCGAGTCCGCGACCACCCTCGCCGACACGCTGCGCGAGCAGATCATCGCGGGCGGCTTCGCCCCCGGGACCCGACTCTCGGAGGCGGCCCTCGCCGCGCGGCTCGGCGTGTCCAGGAACACGCTCCGCGAGGCGTTCCGGGTGCTCGCCCAGCACCGCCTCGTCGAGCACGTGCCCAACCGCGGCGTCTCGGTCGTCTCCCCCACCACGGCGGACGTCGTCGACATCTACCGGGCAAGGCGGCTCATCGAGTGCGGCGTGCTGCGCAGCGCCTCGCCGCTCCACCCGGCCGTCGCGGCGATGCGGCTCGCCCTCGAGCGGGCAGAGGCAGCAGTGGAGGCCGACGACTGGGCCGCGGTCGGCACGGCGAACATGGGGTTCCACCGCGCGCTCATCGCGCTCTCCGACAGCCCCAGGCTCGAGCGCGCCCACGGGCAGCTCGCGGCCGAGCTGCGGCTCGCGTTCCTCGCCATCGACGATCCGGAGTCGCTCCACCGGCCGTTCGTGCTGCGCAACCGCGCCGTGCTCGACGCGCTCACGGGCGAGGGCCCCGACGCGGCCGCCGACGCCCTCGAGCGCTACCTCGTCGACTCGGAGCGGCTCGTGCTCGGCGCCTACTCGCGGATGGGGCGGAGCTGACGGGGCGAGGCGGCAGAGACGGCCGCCGCGCTGGCCTCAAGTGGCCTGGCGCATCTGCCGCAGGTCGCGCTTCAGGTCGTGCAGCTCGTCGCGGATGCGCGCGGCGAGCTCGAACTTCAGCTCCCCCGCCGCCTCGGTCATCTGCGCCGTCAGGTCGGCGATGATCGACTCGAGCTGCGACGGCCCGTCCATCGCGGAGCGGTCGCGCGCGAGCCTCGGCGTGGGAGCGCCCCTGCGGCTGCCCTGCAGCAGCTCGTCGGTGTCGGCCTGCTCGCGAGAGAGCACCTCGGTGATGTCGGCGATGCGCCGGCGCAGCGGCGTCGGGTCGATGCCGTGCTCGAGGTTGTACGCGACCTGCACGGCACGGCGGCGGTCGGTCTCGTCGATCGCGAGGCGCATGGAGTCGGTGATCCGGTCGGCGTACATGTGCACCTCGCCGGAGACGTTGCGCGCAGCGCGACCGATCGTCTGGATGAGCGACGTCGAGGAGCGCAGGAAGCCCTCCTTGTCGGCGTCGAGGATCGACACGAGCGAGACCTCCGGCAGGTCGAGACCCTCGCGCAGCAGGTTGATGCCGACGAGCACGTCGAACAGCCCCTGCCGCAGCTGCGTCAGCAGCTCGACGCGGCGGAGCGTGTCGACGTCGGAGTGCAGGTAGCGCACCCGCACGCCCGCCTCCGTGAAGTACTCGGTCAGCTCCTCCGCCATCTTCTTGGTGAGCGTCGTCACGAGCACGCGCTCGTCGCGCTCCGCTCGCACCCGGATCTCCTCGAGCAGGTCGTCGATCTGGCCCTTCGTGGGCTTCACCACGAGCTTGGGGTCGACGAGCCCGGTCGGGCGGATGATCTGCTCGACGACCGAGCTCGCGAGCCCCATCTCGTACTTGCCGGGGGTCGCCGACAGGTAGACCTTCTGCGGCGTGCGCTCCAGGAACTCGTCGAACTTCAGCGGCCGGTTGTCGAGCGCGCTCGGCAGCCGGAACCCGTGCTCGACGAGCGAGCGCTTCCTGCTCGCGTCGCCCTCGTACATCGCGCCGATCTGCGGCACCGTGACGTGCGACTCGTCGATCACGACGAGGAAGTCGTCGGCGAAGTAGTCGAGCAGGCAGTGGGGCGGCTCGCCCGCCTCGCGGCCGTCGATGTGCCGGGAGTAGTTCTCGATGCCGGAGCAGAACCCGATCTGCTCCATCATCTCGAGGTCGAACGTCGTGCGCATCCGCAGCCGCTGGGCCTCGAGCAGCTTGCCCTCGCGCTCGAGCTGCTTGAGGCGCTCGTCGAGCTCGTCGCGGATGCGGTCCATCGCCCGCTGCATGCGCTCGTTGCCGGCCACGTAGTGGCTGCCGGGGAAGATCGACACCGACTCGTGGGTCTGGAGCACCTCGCCGGTGAGGGGGTGCAGCGTCGAGATGGCCTCGATCTCGTCGCCGAACAGCTCGATCCGGATCGCGTGCTCCTCGTACATGGGGATGATCTCGATCGTGTCGCCCCGCACCCGGAAGGTGCCGCGCGTGAACGCGACGTCGTTGCGCTGGTACTGCATCGAGACGAAGCGGCGCAGCAGCGCCTGCCGGTCGATGCGCATGCCCACCTGGAGCGCGATCATCGCCTCGAGGTACTCCTCGGGCGTGCCGAGGCCGTAGATGCACGAGACGGTGGAGACCACCACGACGTCGCGGCGGGAGAGCAGCGCGTTCGTCGCGGAGTGCCGCAGCCGCTCGACCTCGGCGTTGAGCGACGAGTCCTTCTCGATGAACGTGTCGGTCTGCGGGATGTACGCCTCGGGCTGGTAGTAGTCGTAGTACGAGACGAAGTACTCGACGGCGTTGTTGGGCAGCAGCTCACGGAACTCGTTCGCGAGCTGGGCGGCGAGCGTCTTGTTGTGGGCGAGCACGAGGGTCGGGCGCTGCACCTGCTCGATGAGCCACGCGGTGGTCGCGCTCTTGCCGGTGCCGGTCGCGCCGAGCAGCACCACGTCGGTCTCGCCGCGGCCGAGCGCGTCGGCCAGCTCGCAGA
>JBAZPY010000188.1:0-4209 GCA_041645515.1 Agrococcus sp. | reverse complement strand
CTGCTGCGGAGGGGGTCTCGTCTCGATACGCGCGCCTTCGGCGTGCTACTCGACGAGCGGGGTCACGCGCGCCTTCGGCGTGCTACTCGACGAGCGGGGTCACGCGCGCCTTCGGCGTGCTACTCGACGAGCGGGGTCACGCGCGCCTTCGGCGTGCTACTGGACGAGCGGGGGGGCGCGCCATCGCGCGCGACCGGCGTCAGCCGCGTCAGCTGCGTCACGTGCCGCGGCTCGAGCTCCTCGAGCGAGGAGACGCCGAGCAGGGCCATGGTGCGCACGATCTCGTCGCGCAGGATGGCGATCGTCTTGTCGACGCCCTGCCGCCCGCCGGCCATGAGGCCGTAGAGGTAGGCGCGCCCGATGAGCGTGAACTTGGCACCGAGCGCCACCGAGGCGACGATGTCGGCGCCGTTCATGATGCCGGTGTCGATCATCACCGTGGCGTCCTTGCCCACCTCGCGCACGACCTGCGGCAGCAGGTGGAAGGGCACGGGCGCGCGATCGAGCTGGCGGCCGCCGTGGTTGGAGAGCACGATGCCGTCGACGCCGCGGTCGATGAGCCGCACCGCATCCGGCACGTTCTGCACGCCCTTCACGACCAGCTTCCCAGGCCACATGCCGCGGATGACGTCGAGGTCGTCGTACGAGATGGTCGGGTCCATCGCCGAGTTGATCAGCTCGCCGACGGTGCCGCCGGTCGTCGACAGCGAGGCGAACTCGAGCTTCGGCGTGGTGATGAAGTCGAACCACCACCACGGGCGCGGGATGGCGTTGGCGACGGTCTTGAGTGTCAGCGCCGGCGGGATGGAGAAGCCGTTGCGCTTGTCGCGCAGGCGTGCGCCGGCGACGGGCGTGTCGACGGTGAACATGAGCGTGTCGTAGCCGGCGGCGGCGGCGCGCTCGACCAGGCCGTACGAGATCGAGCGGTCGCGCATGACGTACAGCTGGAACCAGTTGCGGCCGGCCGGGTTGGTCGCCTTGACGTCCTCGATCGTCGTGGTGCCGAGGGTCGAGAGCGTGAAGGGGATGCCCGCGGCGGCTGCCGCGGCGGCGCCCGCGGTCTCGCCCTCCGTCTGCATCAGGCGCGTGAAGCCGGTCGGGGCGATGCCGAACGGCATCGCGCTCGGGCCGCCCAGCACCGTCGTCGACGTGTCGACGTGCGTCGCCGGCCGCAGGATGTCGGGGTGGAACTCCACATCCTCGAAGGCCTCTCGAGCGCGGGTGAGCGAGAGCTCGCCCTCGGCCGCGCCGTCGGTGTAGTCGAAGGCCGCAGCCGGCGTGCGCCGCTTGGCGATCGCGCGCAGGTCGCCGATCGTGAGGGCCGCGTCGAGACGGCGCTTGCGCGCGTCGAGCTCTGGCTTCTTGAACTGCATGAGCTCGGCGAGCTCGCGGACCTTGGGCAGCTGGCGCTTCATGTGCTGATCCTCTCTCAGACGGCGGATGGGACGGGTCGCGTCAGCGCTCGACGCCCACGTGTTCGACGTGCGCGGCGTCGAAATCGGTCGGCTCGACGTGCGCGACGTGCTTGATGAAGAACGAGGCGATGACCGAGAGCGCGGCGCAGATGGCGACGTAGAGGGCGATCGGCCACCACTCACCACCGCTCACCTCGAGCAGCCAGGCGGCGATGAGGGGCGCGGTGCCGCCGAAGATCGCGGCACCGAGCTGGTAGCCCAGCGTGGCGCCGGTGTAGCGCACCTCGGGGCTGAAGCTCTCGGCGATGAGCGTGCCGAGGATGGCGTTCACGCTGCCCCAGAGGAAGCCGAAGGCGACGATCGTCGCGGCGAAGACCGCCCACGTCTCACCGGTGTTGAGCACCAGGAAGTACGGGACGACGAGCACGATCGTGGTCAGGGCGGAGAAGCGGTAGAGCACGGGGCGACCGACGCGGTCGGAGATGTGGCCGAAGAAGGGCATCCAGATCGTCGCGACCAGCGCCGCCGCCGCGACCGCGAGCAGCACGGTGTTCTGGCGCACGTCGAGGATGTTCGTGGCGTAGGCGATGACGTACGTGCCGAAGATGTAGAAGGGTCCGGTCTCCGCAGCCTTGGCGCCGATCGAGACGAGCACCGCGCGCCAGTGCTTCGTGACGACCTCCTTGATCGGCAGCTTGAGCTGCTTGCCCGTCTCGCGGATGCGCTGGAACTCGGGCGTCTCATCCAGACCGTTGCGGATCCACAGGCCGATGAAGACGAGCACGATGCTGCCGAGGAAGGGGATGCGCCAGCCCCATGAGAGGAACTGGTCCTCGGGCAGCAGCGTGAGCAGCGCGATCACCGACGAGGCGAGCAGCAAGCCGAGGCTGATGCCCATCTGCGGCACCGCGCCGTAGAGGCCGCGCTGGTGCTTGGGCGCGTACTCGTAGGCGAGCAGCAGCGCGCCGCCCCACTCGCCGCCGATGCCGATGCCCTGCAGGATGCGGAACAGGATCAGCAGCACGGGCGCGGCCATGCCGATCGCGTTGAAGTCGGGCAGCACCCCGATGGCGACGGTGCCGCCGCCCATGAGCATGAGCGTGAGGAACAGCGTCTTCTTGCGGCCGATGCGGTCGCCGATGTGGGCGAAGATCACGCCGCCGACGGGGCGGAAGAAGAAGGTCAGCGAGAACGACGCGTAGGCGAGGAGCGTCGAGATGAACGGGTCCTCGGTGGGGAAGAAGATCTTGTTGAAGACGAGCGCTGCGACGGTGCCGTACACGAGGAAGTCGAACCACTCGATGACGGAGCCGCTGAGGCTGCCGAGGAGGACGCGGTAGTTGAGTCGCTGCTGCTGCGGCTGCGCGTTCAGGGGCGTGCTGGCCAAAGTTCTCTCCTTCGAGAATCGGTCGTCGTCGAGCCGGGGTGCTGGGCCGTGTGGTCAGACCATGTGGTCAGACCACATCAACGGTAGGGCAGCACGCCTGTGTCGTCAAGGTCGGAGGCGTCGGGCTGCAACTCGGGGCGCTGGTCGCTATGGACGTGGGTCGTCGGCGGCCACTGCCGCCGTCTCGAGGTAGTAGCCCTCGATGTGCTCGCGGAGCTGCACAGCCGCGCCGGCGCGATCGCCGGTGCGCACTCGCTCGAAGATCGCGCGGTGCTCGGAGCGGAGCCGTGCGGCGGTCGCCGCCCAGTCGGGGAGCGCGCGGGCGCGGGCCAGGGTGTGGTCAGCGATCGAGGTGCGGAGCGCATCCATCAGCGTGCTGATGAGCGGGTTGCCGGCCGCGCGCGAGAGCGTCACGTGGAACTCCGCGTCGAGCTGCAGGAACTCCGCCACCGGCAGGTCCGGCGCATCCATGCGCTCGAGCAACTGCTCGGCGGCCGCGAAGTCGCCGGCCTCCAGGTCGGCGTGCTCGGCGGCCCAGGATTCGAGCAGCAGCCGCACCTCGAAGATGTGCGCGTGCTCGACGTGCCGGGTCGCGAGCTGCATGTTCAGCGCTAGCGCGAGCGCCTGCTCGGGCGCCGCGGTGACGATCGTGCCCGATCGCGGACCCGAGCCGGTCGCGGTGCGGATGGTGCCGAGCGCCTCCAGCACCCGCAGCGCCTCGCGCAGCGAGCCGCGCGAGACCCGCAGCGTCTCGGCGAGCGCTCGCTCTCCGGGCAGGTGGTCGCCGATCGACAGGCGGCCGCTCTGCAGCTCCTCCGTCACCCAGCTCATCACCGTCTCGTGCACCTTCATCGAGTCGAGTATCCCAGCGGTCCGTGGTTGACGCATTGCGCTCGTATGTATACCGTTGTATTCCGACAGTGACGTCGCGACCGGAGGGCCTCGATGGTGACCGAAGACCAGCCAGCAGGACAGCGCAAGCGCATGCCGCGCGGCGTCGGCCTCGCGATCGGAGCGGTCGCCAGCATCGCGATGATCGCCGCCCTCGTCGTGACCGGCCTGGAGCAGCGCTCGAGCGCGGCCAACGCCTACGAGGCCGCCCTCGGCGGCCGGCAGCTCAGCATCATGGCGCCCGCCAACCCCGGCGGCGGCTGGGACCAGACCTCGCGCGCCGTGCAGGCATCGCTCGCCGACATCGTCGGCCGCAGCGAGGTCTACAACGTCGGCGGTGCGGGCGGCACGATCGGCCTGCCGCAGTTCGTCCGCCACTCCGGCGAGGCCAACGAGCTCATGGTGACCGGCGCGATCATGGTCGGCGCCATCCTCACGAACGAGTCCGAGGCGTCGCTCGAGGACGTGGACATGCTCGCCCGCCTCACGACCGAGTACCTCGTGATCGCGGTGCCG
>JBAZPY010000187.1:0-4211 GCA_041645515.1 Agrococcus sp. | reverse complement strand
TCCACCCCAACCACGTCGAGCCGTACCGCCAGGCGTTCGCGCCGACCGACGACGAGCTCGAGCTCGCCCGCCGCATCCTCGCGGCGGCGCTGCAGAACCCCGGCGTCTTCTCCTTCGAGGGACGCATGGTCGACGAACCGATCCTCCGGCACGCCAGAAGCGTCGTCGAGAGGTCAGCCACCACCACGAATGGGAGCACGCCATGACCACCACGGCCCCGAACCGCCCAGCTGTCGAGAGCCAAGTCGACGGCACCGAGATGCTGAGCCCCGAGCACCAGGAGCTCGCCCGCACCGTGCGCCGCTTCGCCGACGAGGTCGTCGCGCCCGCGAGCTACGAGTACGACACCGCACGCCGGCTGCCGATGGAGATCATCGCGCAGATGGGCAGGATGGGCCTGTTCGGCCTGCCGATCCCGGTTGAGTACGGCGGCCAGGGCAAGGACTACATGTCGCTGTGCGTCGCCGTCGAGCAGCTGGGGCGCGTCGACCAGTCGATCGCCGTCACCCTCGAGGCGGGCCTCGGGCTCGGAGCAATGCCGATCCTGCGCTTCGGCACCGAGGAGCAGAAGCGCACCTACCTGCCGGCGCTCGCGCGCGGCGAAGCGCTCGCCGCCTTCGGCCTCACCGAGGCGCAGGCCGGCAGCGACGCCGGCGCGACGCAGACCACCGCCGTGCTCGAGGACGGCTGGTGGCGCATCGACGGCACGAAGCAGTACATCACCAACTCCGGCACCCCCATCACGTCGGTCGTCACGGTCACCTGCGTCACCGGCCGCAAGGTCGGGCGGGACGGGCAGGAGAAGCCCGAGCTGTCGACGATCATCGTGCCGACGCCCATCGACGGCTTCACCGCGCTGCCCGCCTACGACAAGATCGGCTGGAACACGTCGGACACGCATCCGCTCGTCTTCGACAACGTGCGGGTGCCCGAGCGCAACCTGCTCGGCGAGCGCGGCAAGGGGTTCTCGAACTTCCTGTCGGTGCTCGACGAGGGCCGCGTCGCGTTCGCCGCGCTGTGCGTCGGCGCCGCGCAGGGCTGCCTCGAGCAGGCGATCGAGCGTGCGAAGACGCGCGTGGTGTTCGGCCGGCCGATCGGCGACAACCAGCACATCGCGTTCACGATCGCGCGGATGCGCTCGCGCGTGCACGCCGCCCGTGCCGTGATGCACGACGCGGCCAGGCGCATCGACCAGGGCCTGCCGTTCACGGAGCAGGCGTCGCTCGCGAAGCTCATCGGCTCGGAGGCGGCGGTCGCGAACGCGAACGACGCGACGCAGATCTGGGGTGGCGAGGGCTTCATGAACAAGAACGTGGTGGCGCGGCACCTGCGCGACTGCCGCATTCTCACGCTCGGTGAGGGATCGACCGAGGTGCAGCTGGCGATCATCGCCCGCGCGCTCGGCTTCGAGAAGTCGTTCGGCGCCTGACCCACCGCCAGTCGAGGGTCTGCGTCCCAGTTGAGAGCAGCTCGGACGCAGACCCTCGACGCGCGGTCGGCGAACGGCTACGCGGTCGCGCGCTGCTTCGCCGCGAGCGCGGCGAACGCCTCGACCTTCGCCGACGGACCGTGCACCAGCAGGATGTCGCCCCTCTCGAAGCGGATCTCGACGGTGGAGACGATCCACGCGCCATCGCGCTTGACGGCACCGATGCCGACGCCGTGCTTCGCCTGCAGCCCCAGCTCGCGCAGCGGCACCGAGAGCAGCGGCAGGGGAGCCTCGAGCAGCACCGCGGCGTATCCCGCCTCGATCTCGATGAAGTCCTCGAGCGCGCCCCGCACCATGTGCGCGACGCGGCGGCCCATGTCGGCCTCCGGTCGCACGACGTGGCCGACGCCCAGCTGGTCGAGGATCAGCGCGTGCCGCTCGTCGAGCGCCTTCGCCCACACGTCCTTGACGCCGATGCGCAGCAGCTGGCTCGTGACGAGGATGTTCGCGGTGACGTCGGTGCCGATGGCGACCACCACGCGATCGAAGTCGATGAGCCCGAGCTGCTCGAACAGCTCCGGCTTGGTGGCGTCGCCGGTGACGACGGCGGTGAGTCGGCCGTTGAGGTCCTGCACCACCTGCTCGTCGACGTCGATGCCGAGCACCTCGGTGCCGTGCGCCATGAGCTCGAGCGCGAGCGCGGTGCCGAAGCGGCCGAGGCCGATGACCGCGACGGACGAGGCGGACCCGATGGTGCTCGGGTCGAACGGGTTGCGGAGCCTAGCCAATGATGGGCCTTTCCTTCGGCAGCTCGTACATGAGCCTGCGGGGTCGGAGGGCGAGCGTCGTAGCGACCGTGATCGGTCCGACGCGGCCGATGAACATGAGCGCGATGAGGATCAGCTGGCTCGGCGTGCCGACGGATGCGGTGATGCCGGTCGAGAGGCCCACGGTGCCGAAGGCGGAGATCACCTCGAACAGGACGCGGTCGTGATCGACGTCGGTGAGCAGCATGATCGCGAGCGTCGCGGCGAAGCACAGCCCGACCGACAGCAGCGCCACCGTGATGGCCTCGCGGTGCACCGCCCTCGAGAGGCGCTTGCCGAAGAGCGTCACCGTCGGGTCGCCGCGCACCTCGGCGAGGATGATCGCGGCGAGCACCCCGAACGTGGTGATCTTGATGCCGCCTGCGGTGCCGGCGGGTCCGCCGCCGATGAACATCAGCACATCCATCACCAGCAGCGTCTCCGGCTGGAACTGGCCGATGTCGAGGGCGTTGAAGCCCGCGGTGCGCGTCTGCACGGAGTGGAAGAACGACTCGAGGATGCGGGTGCCGGGGGAGAGGGAGCCCAGCGATCCCGGGTTGTCCCACTCGAGCACGCCGATCGCCACGGTGCCGATGGCCAGCAGTGCGCCGGTGCCGACGAGCACCAGCCACGTGTGCATCGAGAAGCGCTGCGGGTGCGGGGCGTGCTTCAGGATCTGCATGATGACCGGGAAGCCGAGGCCGCCGACGATCGTCGCGCAGGCGAGGGGCAGCAGGATCCACGGGTCGTCGACGAAGCCCATGAGGTTGTCGCTGAAGAGCGCGAAGCCGGCGTTGTTGTAGCTCGAGACCGCGTGGAAGACGCCCAGCCACAGCGCCTGCAGCGGATCTTCGCCGCGGCCGAGCCAGAACCGCAGCCACAGCACGAGCGCGACGGCGCCCTCGACGACGAGCGCGATGCGCAGGATGCTGACGACCAGCGTGCGCAAGCCGCCGATGCCGGTCGCGTGCGCCTCCTGCGCCGTGGTGAGCCGCGAGCCGAGCGTGAGGCGCTTGACGACCACGATGCCGATCAGGCTCGCGAACACCATGACCCCGAGGCCGCCGAGCTGGATCAGCAGCAGGATGACGACTTGGCCGAACGGCGTCCAGTAGGTCGCGGTGTCGACCACCGTCAGGCCTGTCACGCAGGCGGCTGAGACGGCGGTGAAGAGCGCCTCGATCCAGCTCGCGCCGCCCGGCCCCTGCTTCGACATCGGCAGCATGAGCAGCACCCAGCCGACCACGTTGAGGATGACGAAGCCGGTGAAGATGCGCCTGGCGGGATGCTGTCGTTCCCAGAGCTGGGTGAGCCCCCGAAAGGGGCGTGTGGCTTGCACGAGCGACGAGCATACGCCTGCCGATGTGACTTCCCGTCCAATCGTGTTGTAGGGTTATCTGGTTGCTCCGAGAGCAGCAGAGGGTCTGTGGCGCAGCTGGTAGCGCACCTGCATGGCATGCAGGGGGTCGGGGGTTCGAGTCCCCCCAGATCCACCAAGACTCCCGCTCAGACGGGGGTTTTCGTGTTTCCCGGGCGTGTCGAACCTGCACCGTCTCCATCATGCAGCCATGAAATCTGTCGACACGTCGGATGTGCTGCGAACCCGTCCCGGTTGGTCCCAGAACAAGTACATTGCGCGAGCACTCGCCGCGACTTCTGACGAGGATTCCGGGCTGGCCTACCTGAATCGTGTTCACCGGGATTTGCTGCCAGACGTCGTGAAGCGCGACCAATAGTCGGGCGGTCCTCAGATGGCCAGCGTTTCGCGCCCGAGCCATCACCAAGGCAACCATGCACCCGGCTGCAGGTGTTGCTCAGCTCGTGACGGACAGGTCCGCGAGCGGGTAGACGAGGGAAGGAAGTGTCGACCCAAGGGTAAGCACTATCGTTTTCGTCCGAGCCCGGGTAAGCACAACGTAGAGAAGTCTTGATCCCACCGGCATGGGTTCGGCTTCCTTGCCGAAATAATCGTTCCC
>JBAZPY010000186.1:0-4214 GCA_041645515.1 Agrococcus sp. | reverse complement strand
AGCCTCCATGTCGCGCGACGCCGACGGGCTGACGCGGAAGTGCGCGGCGAGCCGGCCGTCGCGGTCGATGACGTAGGTGGCGCGGGTGGCGGTGCCGCGCTCGGGCAGGAACGCGTCGTAGACTCGCGCGACGGCGCCGTGCGGCCAGAAGTCGCTCAGCAGTCGGAACGGCAGCCCCTCCTGCTCGGCGAACACCCGCAGCGATGCCGCGGTGTCGACCGAGATCGCGAGCACCTCGGCATCCGCGTCCTCGAACGCCGCCAGGTCGTCGCGGATCGCGCACAGCTCGCCCGTGCAGCGCCCGGTGAAGGCCGCCGGGTAGAAGACGAGCACCACGGGGCGCCCTCGGAGGTCGGACAGCGTGACCGCTTCGCCCGTGTGGTCGGTGAGCGTGAAGTCGGGTGCCTCGTCGCCGATCTGGAGTGCCATGCGCCCATCGTGCCAGAGCCCACGCGAACCCATCCGGCGCGGACGATCCTGGCGCACCGCGGTGGATAGAGTGGATGCGCGGACGCGCGCACTCAGGGCGCCGCGAGAATCGACGTCAGGAGCATCGGTGCTGAACGACCAGGACCCCTACTCGGGCCACACGGACGACACGGACCCCAGCGAGACCGCTGAGTGGCAGGAGTCGCTCACGCAGCTCGTCGAGGCCAACGGCCACGAGCGCGGCCGCGAGATCATGCTCAGCCTGCTGAAGCGCTCCAAGGAGCTGCACCTGGGCGTGCCGATGGTGCCGACCACGGACTACCTCAACACGATCGCGCCCGAGAACGAGCCCGAGTTCCCGGGCGACGAGGCGATCGAGCGCACGTACCGCCGCTGGATCCGCTGGAACGCGGCGATCATGGTGCACCGCGCGCAGGCTCCCGGCATCGGCGTCGGCGGCCACATCTCGACCTACGCGTCGTCGGCATCCCTCTACGAGGTCGGCCTCAACCACTTCTTCCGTGGCCAGGACCACCCGGGCGGCGGCGACCAGATCTTCTACCAGGGCCACGCCTCCCCCGGCATGTACGCGCGCGCGTTCCTCGAGGGCCGCCTGAGCGAGGCCCAGATGGACTCGTTCCGTCAGGAGAAGTCGAAGGCGCCCAACGGCATCCCCTCGTACCCGCACCCGCGGATGATGTCCGACTTCTGGCAGTTCCCGACGGTCTCGATGGGCCTCGGCCCGATCGGCGCCATCTACCAGGCGCAGGCGAACCGCTACCTCGCGAACCGCGGCATCAAGGACGTCGCCGACTCGCAGGTGTGGGCGTTCCTCGGCGACGGCGAGATGGACGAGGTCGAGTCGCGCGGTGCGCTGCAGCTCGCCGCGAACGACGGCCTCGACAACCTCAACTTCGTCATCAACGCCAACCTCCAGCGCCTCGACGGTCCCGTGCGCGGCAACGGCAAGATCATCCAGGAGCTCGAGTCGTTCTTCCGCGGCGCGGGCTGGAACGTCATCAAGGTCGTCTGGGGCCGAGAGTGGGACGACCTGCTCGCCCGCGACAACGACGGCGCGCTCCGCAACCTCATGAACGTCACGCCCGACGGCGACTACCAGACCTACAAGGCGGAGTCGGGCCTGTTCGTGCGCGAGCACTTCTTCGGCCGCGACCCGCGCACGCTCGAGATGGTCAAGGACATGACCGACGACGAGATCTGGGGCCTCAAGCGCGGCGGGCACGACTACCGCAAGGTCTACGCGGCCTACAAGGCGGCAGCCGAGCACAAGGGTCAGCCGACCGTCATCATCGCGAAGACGATCAAGGGCTACGGCCTCGGCAAGCACTTCGAGGCGCGCAACGCGACGCACCAGATGAAGAAGCTGACGCTCGACGACCTGAAGACCTTCCGCGACTACCTGCAGCTCGACATCTCCGACAAGCAGCTCGAGGCCGACCCGTACAACCCGCCGTACTTCAAGCCCGGCGCGGACTCCCCCGAGATCCAGTACCTGCTCGACCGTCGCCGCGAGCTGGGCGGCTTCACGCCCGAGCGCCGCTCGAAGCACACGATCATCCCGCTGCCCGAGGCGAAGACCTACGACATGCCCAAGAAGGGCTCGGGCAAGCAGCAGGTCGCCACCACGATGGCGTTCGTCCGGCTGCTGAAGGATCTGCTGCGCGACAAGGGCTGGGGCGAGCGGATGGTGCCGATCATCCCCGACGAGGCACGCACGTTCGGCATCGACGCGTTCTTCCCGACGGCGAAGATCTACAACCCGCACGGCCAGAACTACACGTCGGTGGACCGCGACCTGCTGCTGAAGTACCGCGAGGCGCCCGACGGCCAGATCGTGCACGTCGGCATCAACGAGGCCGGCGCCATGGCGGCGTTCATCGCCGCCGGCTCGTCGTACTCGACGCACGGCGAGCCGCTCGTGCCGATCTACGTCTTCTACTCGATGTTCGGCTTCCAGCGCACCGGCGACTCCATCTGGGCGGCCGCCGACCAGATGACGCGCGGCTTCCTGATCGGCGCGACCGCCGGCCGCACGACGCTCGCGGGTGAGGGCACGCAGCACGCCGACGGGCACTCGCCGCTCATCGCATCCACGAACCCGGCCGTGCTCGCGTACGACCCGGCCTACGGCTACGAGATCGCCCACCTGGTGCAGATGGGTCTCGAGCGGATGTACGGGGAGACGCCCGAGGACATCATCATGTACCTCACCGTCTACAACGAGCCGTACGTGCAGCCGGCCGAGCCCGAGGGCGTCGACGTCGAGGGCATCCGCCGCGGCATCCACCGCGTCTCGGTGAGCGACCACCACCCGATCAAGGTGCAGCTGCTCGGCTCGGGCGTCGCCCTGCCGTGGCTGCACCACGCGCAGGAGCTGCTCGGCAGCGACTGGGGCATCTCTGCCGACATCTGGTCGGTCACCTCGTGGAGCGAGCTGCGCCGCGACGGCCTCGCGGCCGACGAGCACAACTGGCTCAACCCGCAGGCGAACGCCAAGGTGCCGTACGTCACGCAGCGCCTCTCGGAGGCGGAGGGCCCGTTCATCGCGACGAGCGACTACATGCGTGCCGTGCCCGACCAGATCCGCGAGTGGGTCCCCGGCGACTACGCGACCCTCGGCGCCGACGGCTTCGGCTTCGCCGACACCCGCGCGGCCGCACGGCGCTTCTTCACGATCGACAGCCACTCCGTGGTCGTGCGCGCCCTCGAGGCGCTCGCGAAGCAGGGCAAGGTGCCGCTCGGCATGGTCATGCAGGCGATCGACAAGTACAGCCTGCACGACGTGAACGCGGGGCAGTCGGGCAACGCCGGCGGCGAGTCCTAGGACCTGCGCTGTCCGCTGACGCCGAGCTGAAGGCGCAGCAGCTCGGGTGGCTGCGGCGCATCTCGGGCGACCTCGCCACGCAGGTCATGCGGGCGCTCGATGACCGCCTCCCCTGGTACCGCACGATGCCCCCATCGCGCCGCAGCGCGGTGGGGCTCGTCGCGCAGTCGGGCATCACATCGTTCATCGCCTGGCACGAGGACCCCGAGGCGCAGCCTTGGATCGCCGCCGACGTCTTCGCGGCGGCGCCCAGGGAGCTGCTGCGGAGCGTGAGCCTGCAGCAGACGCTGCAGCTCATCCGCACGGTCGTGTCGGTCTTCGAGGAGCGCATCGCCGATGCCGATCCGCTCATGCAGGTGCCGATCCTGCGCTACTCGCGCGAGATCGCGTTCGCGGCCGCCGACGTCTACGCGCGCGCGGCCGAGTCGCGCGGCCTGTGGGACGCGCGGCTCGAGGCGCTCGTCGTCGACTCGATCCTCACCGGTGAGCACGACGACGAGCTGCCGAGCCGCTCGGCGGCGCTCGGCTGGCACG
Source organism: Agrococcus sp. (assembly GCA_041645515.1). Taxonomy (GTDB): domain Bacteria; phylum Actinomycetota; class Actinomycetes; order Actinomycetales; family Microbacteriaceae; genus Agrococcus. Next base: position 406 of record JBAZPY010000186.1, on the reverse strand, counting down.
GCCGCGGCGAGTGCGCCGTGCTCGTCGGGGTGGCCCCGCGCGTGCTCGACGTCGACGTCATCCGTCGGCGCGCGAGGCATGCCGGATGCGACGTGCTGGTGGGCGTGCAGGGCACGCGGCTCGTCGTCGTGATCGGCCGCGCTGCCGCCGACGACGACGAGACCACCGACGAGCCGCTCGACTTCCTCACGATCGCGGGCGAGCTCTCGGAGGGCTTCGGCGAGGGGCACCTCGTGCTCGGGCCCGCCGTGCCGAGCATCGTCGAGGCGGCGCGCAGCGCGAAGGCCGCGCTCGCGGGCTTCGCCGTCGCCGACGCCTGGCGGCGCACGCCGAGGCCGGTGCGGGCCGATGACCTGCTGCCGGAGCGGGCGCTCGCGGGCGACCCGCTCGCGCGCCCGGGGCTCGT
>JBAZPY010000185.1:0-4234 GCA_041645515.1 Agrococcus sp. | reverse complement strand
CTCGAAGTCGCCGCGGTAGCGCGTGCCGGCGACCATCGCGGTGAGGTCGAGCGCGACGACGCGCTTGCCGACGAGCGACTTCGGCACGCCGCCCTCGACGATCGCGCGGGCGAGCCCCTCGACGATCGCCGTCTTGCCCACGCCGGCCTCGCCGATGAGCACCGGGTTGTTCTTGGTGCGGCGGGAGAGGATCTCGATCGTCTGCTCGATCTCGTCGGCGCGGCCGATCACCGGATCGAGCCTGCCCTCGCGGGCACGCCCGGTGAGGTCGATGCCGAACTCGTCGAGCGTCGGCGTCGTGGAGCTCGGGTCGACGGCCTTGCCCGGCGTGCGGCCCTGCTGCGCCTCGATCGCGTCGCGCTGCGCCTGCGCGGCCGCGCGCTGCAGGGCCTCGGGCGTGATGCCGGCCTCCTGCAGCAGGGCGCCCGCCGCGGTGTCGCCCGCGACGAGGAACGCGAAGAACAGGTGCTCGGGGTCGATGTAGCTCGAGCCGTTCGCGCGGGCGATCTGGTACGCGTCGCGGAGGGCGCGCTGGGCGGATGCGGTGAGGCTCGGCGGGCCGCCGACCTCGCGGTCGCCGTCGGCCGGCATGCGGTCGTCGATGGCGGCGCGCAGCGCGTCGACGTCCGCCCCGGTGCCGTGCACCGCGGTCGCGACCTGCGAGACCTCGAGGAGCGCGTGGAGCAGGTGCAGCGCGTCGACCTCGGCGTGCTTGTGCTCCCGCGCGTACTCGACCGCGCTCGCCATGACCGAGCTCGTGCGCCGCGAGACGAGGCGCGAGAGATCGATGGAGCGCTGCGCGGGCACGCGCTGCCCCTGCAGGATCCTCGCGATGAAGTCGTCGAACGATCCGTCGCCGGCCCCGTAGACCGGTCCGTAGATGGCTGCCATTGCATCCCCTCGAAAGCTGATCCGTCGAACTTGAGTCTGCTCGACTCAAGTATGAACGACCTGTGAGGGGGTTGCCATTCCCGGATCGCCGGGATCCGCGCGCCGGGTCAGCTGACCGCCTTGGCGACGAGCTCGCTCACGCGCTGCCGCACCGCATCCGAGGTGCTCGTGACCGCGTACGACGTCGGCCACATCTCACCGTCGTCGAGGTTCGCCGGCTCGTCGAAGTTGAGCGCGCCGTAGCGGGTCTTGAACTTGGATGCCTGCTGGTAGAACACGACGACCTTGCCGTCGCGCGCGTAGGCGGGGAAGCCGTAGAACGTCTTCGGGTCGAGGTCCGGCGCGACCTCGGTGACGACCTCGTGGACCATCTGCGCGATCTCCTTGTCGGGCTCGGGCAGGCCCTCGATCGTCTCGAGCACGTCCTGGCGGTCCTTCTCCTTCTTGCTGCCGCCCTTGCGGCCCGCCTGCTTCTTCAGCTCTGCGGCGCGCTGCTTGACCGCCTCGCGCTCGACGTCGGAGAGCTTGTCGTCGTCTGCCATCGGGTCCTCCATCGGTGGTGTCGGATGCGTCGCACGGGTCGCGCTGCTACCGATCATGGCCCCTCGGGGTCGCCTCCGCTTCTCCGATCCTGCTCACCGCCTCGCGCGGACGCCGATGGACCCGCCCCGCCGCCCGGCCCGATCGTCGGGCACGGGCGGCGGTGCGGGTCCAGCGCGGATGCGGAGGGCCGGCTCGGCCTCGGGCTCAGCGGGTGGGCACCGGCTCCCGGCGCTCATCGGGCTCCACGCCCGGCGAGAGCGACGCATCCTCGTCGGCCGGCGTCGCCTCGTCGTCCGAGTCGTCGTCGAACGGGCCGTCGCCGCGCGGGGCGTCGTAGATCGCCTGGTCGAGGATGCCCTCGCGCTTCGCCACGATCGTCGGCACGAGCGCCTGACCCGCGACGTTGACCGCGGTGCGGCCCATGTCGACGATCGGGTCGACGGCCAGCAGCAGGCCGACGCCCTCGAGCGGCAGGCCGAGGGTCGACAGCGTCAGCGTCAGCATGACGGTGGCGCCGGTGGTGCCGGCGGTCGCGGCGGAGCCCACGATCGAGACGACCGCGATCAGCACGTACTGGATGATCGAGAGCTCGATGCCGAAGAACTGGGCGACGAAGATCGCCGCGATCGCCGGGTAGATCGCAGCGCAGCCGTCCATCTTCGTGGTCGAGCCGAACGGCACCGCGAACGACGCGTACTCGCGCGGCACGCCGAGGCTGCGCTCAGTCACGCGCTGGGTGAGCGGCAGCGTGCCCATCGACGACCGGCTCACGAAGCCGAGCTGCACGGCGGGCCACGCGCCCGAGAAGTACTGACGGACGGAGAGCCCGTGCAGCTTGATGAGCGCGGGGTAGACCGCGAACAGCACCAGCGCGAGCCCGAGGTAGATCGCGCCCACGAACCAAGCGAGCGTGCCGAGCTTCTCCCAGCCGTACTGCACCACGGCGTTGCCGAGCAGGCCGACGGTGCCGATCGGAGCGATGCGGATGATCCACCAGAGTGCCTTCTGGATGACCTTGAGCGCCGACTCTGTGAACTCGATGAACGGCTGCGCCTTGCGCCCCAGCTTGAGCGCCGCGATGCCGACGACCGTCGCCACGACGATCACCTGCAGCACGTTGAAGCCGACCGTCGAGCTGATGACACCCTCCGCCGACTCGCCGGTCGAGACGGTCAGACCGAGGAAGTTCTGCGGCACGAGGCCGATCAGGAAGTCCCACCACCCGCCGACGCGGCTGGGCTCGGCGGGCTCGAGCCCGTTGCCCTCCACGCGCGCACCGGGCTGCAGCACGACGCCGAGCGTGATGCCGATCGAGACAGCGATGGCCGCGGTGATCGCGAACCACAGCAGCGTCTGGCCCGCGAGGCGGGCCGCGTTCTGCACGCGGCCCAGGCGGGCGATCGAGGCGATGATCGCCGTGAGGATGAGCGGGACGACCGCCGTCTTCAGCAGCGCGACGTAGCTCGACCCGATGGTCGCCAGCGTCGCGGCGAGCGGGTTGTCGGCCCCGTCGGCGGCGGGCCCGATCTCGAGCGCGAGAAGCCCGAGCACGATGCCGAGCACCAGCGCGGCGGTGATCTGGAAGCCGAAGGACCGGAGGATCCGTCGAGCGCGCGAGGGCGCGGGGGCAGAGGTCGAGGGCACGGTGCTCCTATGGGTGCAAGGGGATGCAGGGGATTGCAGTGCGCGCCGCGAGTCGCCCGCGCGCAGATCCAGTTATACCGGCCATCACGACTGCCTGCACGCCACTCGTCACGCGACGTCATCTCCTCGCGACGCCGGGCGCCCCGGGTGTGCATCGCGCGCCGTGGCCGTCCCGGCGCCCGCGGGGAATCCCGCAAGGCATCCGCCGGTTCGCATGACCGTGCGCAAACGGATCGGCTTCCTCTCCTTCGGCCACTACCGCGACGTGCCGGGCTCCCGCGTGCCGACGGCCGGCGACAGCCTGCGCATGCACGTCGAGCTGGCCGTCGCGGCCGAGGAGGCGGGCCTCGACGGCGCGTGGGTGCGGGTGCACCACTTCGATCAGTCGCTCGCGACGCCCTACCCGCTGCTCGCCGCGATGGCGGCGCGCACGAGCACGCTCGAGGTCGGCACCGGCGTCGTCGACCTGCGCTACGAGCAGCCGCTCGCGATGACCGAGCTCGCCTCGGCGACCGACCTGCTCGCGGGCGGCCGGCTGCAGCTCGGCATCTCGCGCGGCTCGCCCGAGCGCGCCGTCGACGGTCAGGAGCTCTTCGGGCTCGGCCTGGCGCCTGGCGGCAGCTGGTCGGACGAGGCGCGCGACCGCGCCGATCGGCTCCGGCGGGCGCTCCGCGGGGAGCCGGTCGCGCGATCCGAGCGCGCCGTCGAGCTCGGCCGGGGCCCGGACCTGCCGGTCGAGCCGCACTCCCCCGGCCTCGCGGACCGGCTCTGGTGGGGTGCCGGCAATCACGCGTCGGGGCTGTGGGCGGCCGAGCACGGCTACCACCTGCTGTCGTCGACGCTGCTGACGCAGGACGACGGGCGCCCGTTCCACGTGCAGCAGGCCGACCAGGTGCGCGCCTACCTCGACGCGCACGCGGCGGCGGCCCACCGCATCCGCCCCCGCACCGCCGTCACGCGCAGCGCCTTCCCGATCGTGAGCGACGACGACCGGCGCTACTTCGGGCTCGCCGACGAGCGGCACGACGGCATCGGACGGATCGAGGGCGGCGCGGTGCGCGGCGGCCCCACGTACGCGGGCGAGCCCGAGCACGTGGCGCGCCGGCTCCTCGCCGACGAGGCGGTGCAGGCGGCGGACACGGTGCTGTTCGCGCTC
>JBAZPY010000184.1:0-4249 GCA_041645515.1 Agrococcus sp. | reverse complement strand
ACGGTCCGTCGCCCGCGGTCGTGCCCTCCGGGCCGGCGGGCACGACGGCGTACTCGACGGCTGGGCCGGCCGCGAGCGCGAGGTTCGTCGGCAGCGTCCACGGCGTCGTCGTCCAGGCGAGCGCCTTGACGCCCGTGAGCTCCAGCGCATCCGCCCGCTCCCCCGTGAGCGGGAACGTGACCGTCAGGGTGGTGTCCTGGCGGTCCTGGTAGACGTCGTCGTCCATGCGCAGCTCGTGGTTCGACAGCGGCGTCTCGTCGCGCCAGCAGTACGGCAGCACCCGGTAGCCCTCGTATGCGAGGCCCTTCTCGTGCAGCGTCTTGAACGCCCAGATGACGCTCTCCATGTAGGTGAGGTCGAGCGTCTGGTAGCCGCCCTCGAAGTCGACCCAGCGCGCCTGGCGCGTGACGTAGTCCTGCCACTCGTCGACGTACTGCAGCACCGACTCGCGCGCCTTCGCGTTGAAGACGTCGACGCCCATCGACTCGATCTCGGCCTTCTCGGTGATGCCGAGCTGCTTCATGGCCTCGAGCTCCGCCGGCAGTCCGTGCGTGTCCCAGCCGAACACGCGCGGCACGAGCTTGCCGCGCATGGTCTGGAAGCGCGGGAAGACGTCCTTCGCGTAGCCGGTGAGCAGGTGCCCGAAGTGCGGCAGGCCGTTGGCGAACGGCGGGCCGTCGTAGAACACCCACTCGGTGCAGCCCTCGCGCTGCTCGAGCGACGCCTTGAAGGTGCCGTCGCCCTTCCAGAAGGCGAGGATGCCCTGCTCGATCGCCGGCAGGTCGGGGCTGGCCACGACTGCCGCGTCACCGGAGAGGGGGTAGCGGGCGCCGGTCGCGGTCTGCTCGCTCGGCGTCTCGCTGAAGGTCTGGTCGGTCACGCTGGTCTCCTGCATCCTCGAACTCCGGATGCGGGGACGCTCTCGCGCGGTACCACCCCGCTTGCGACCCGGTGCCGGGCCGCCGCTCTCCGCCTGCGCTGTGCTCACTGCTCAGTGCTCCCTGCACTGCTCACCTGCGCGGGCCTTACGGCTGTGACGGGCCTGCCCCGTTCGGATCTACTGAGCGTCGCCGCCGTTCTCCCGACCGCTCCCCGGTGATGGCCGGATCGATGCGTGTGCGCCGATCCTATCGCGTCTCGCCGCGGAGCGAGATGTTCCCGGCGCTCACCTGCACGTCGATCGTGGACGTCGCGTCGCCGTCCTGGTCGACGTCGATCGTGGCGTCGCCGGCCGACACATCCTGGGTCACGGCGTAGTCGCCCGCGGGGACGCCAAGCTCGATGCTGCCGGCGCTCACCTCTGCGACGATCGAGGTCGGCTGCTCCCCCGTCAGCGCGCCGACGATGCGGCCGGCGCTCACGTCGAGCACCACGTCGCCGGAGGTCGCGATGTCGAGCCGCGCCTCGCCGGCCGAGACCTGCACGCCGAGCGACCGAGCCGTGCCTGCGAGGTCGACGCTGCCGGCGCTGAGGCCCACCTCGGCCGTGCCCCAGGTCGCGTCTCCCTCGAAGCTGCCCGCCGCGACGTCGACCGTCAGGTCGAGCCCGCGGCGCTCGAACTCGGCCGGGAGCGTCAGCACGACGTGCTCCTCGCCGCCACCGCCGAACCAGTCTCCGAAGTCCCACAGGCCCCAGCGGTGGTCGGACACGACCCGGAGGGCCGCGCCGTCGCGCTCGAGCCGCCACGGCTGCACGGGGCCGCCGTCGGTTGTCGCGTCGAGGCGGGCCTCGTCGACGTCGTCGAAGCGCACCTCGAAGCCGGCGGCCGCGGTGTCGACCTGCAGCGCCTCGACCCCCGCCGCATCCGCGGTCCACGACTGGCTCGTGGCGCTGTGGGCGGCGATGCCGCGCACGACGCCGCCGCCGACCGCGAAGACGAGGCCGATCGAGCCGAGCACGATCAGGATGATGCTGATCCACCGGCCGGGCCGGGTGGGGGTGGAGATGGTCATCGGATGCCTCCGGGCAGGTCGTGCGGGCTGTGCGAGTCGGTGGGTGCGTCGAGGTGGGCGAGGACGGCGAGCACGCGGCGGTTGCCGTCCTCGGGCTCGAGCTCGAGCTTCTGGAAGACCGCGGAGATGTGCTTCTCGACACTGCCCGCGGAGACGTAGAGGCGGTCGGCGATCGTCTGGTTCGACGACCCCTCGGCCATGAGCGCGAGCACCTGGCGCTCGCGGGGCGTGAGCCGCTCCATGCGACCGTCGCGACGCCGGCGGGCGAGCAGCTGGCTGACCACCTCCGGATCGAGCACCGTGCCGCCGTTCGCGACCTGCTCGACGGCGCTCAGGAAGTCGCCGATGTCGGCGACCCGGTCCTTCAGCAGGTAGCCGAAGCCCGACGGTCCGCTCGCGATCAGGTCTGCGGCGTAGCGCTCCTCGACGTACTGCGAGAGCACGAGCACGCGCGGCCGGTCACCTCGGCTGCGGATGCCGATCGCGGCGAGGATGCCCTCGTTGGTCCGCGTCGGCGGCATCCGCACGTCGAGGATGGCGAGGTCGGGGTCGGCGGCCGCGATGGCGGCCTCGAGGGCGCTCGCGTCGGGCAGCTGGGCGACCATCTCGTGGCCGGCGTCGGTGAGCAGTCGGGCGATGCCCTCGCGGAGCAGCACGCTGTCCTCGCAGATCAGGATGCGCACGGGACCGTCACCTCGATCGCGGTCGGGCCACCGGCGGGACTGGTCAGGGTGAGCGTGCCGCCGACGCCGGCGACCCGGTGGGCGAGGCCGTCGATGCCGCCGCCGAGCTGGCGCTCGGCGCCGCCGACGCCGTCGTCCTCGATGCGCGCCCACAGCGTCGCCGGCCCGGGCTGCGACTGGCCGTCAGGCGTCTGCAGCTCCTGTCCTCGGCGGGTGCGGATCGCGACGCGGATGCGGCTCGCGCGGGCGTGCTTCTGCGCGTTCGTGATCGCCTCGGCGATCGCGAAGTAGACGGCCGTCTCGGCGTCGCGGGAGCAGCGGCGGTCGAGCCGCGCGTCGACCTCGACGGGGATGGGGCTGCGGGCGGCGAGCGCGGAGACGGCGGCGTCGAGGCCGCGGTCGTCGAGCACGGCCACGTGGATGCCGCGGGCGAGCTGGCGCAGCTCGGTGACGGCCGACTTCGACGAGGCGTGCGCCTCCTCGATGAGCGCCTTCGCGCCCTCGGGGTCCGCCTCGATGCGGTCGCGGGCCATGCCCAGCTGCATCGCGATCGAGACCAGTCGGGGCTGCACGCCGTCGTGGAGGTCGCGCTCGATGCGGGTGCGGTCGAGGTCGGCGGCACGGACTGCACCGTGGCGGCGGTCGCGCTCGTCGCGCGCCTGCTGCTCGAGCCGCTCGCGGTCGTCCGGCACGAGCAGGCCGAGCGCCACGTTGCGATGCGCGATGGCGAGGCCGATCGTGCCGGCGACGCCCGCGGCGAGCGCGAGGATGCCGAGCAGCGGCGCCCACTCGACCGGGACGGCGAAGCTCGTGAGCGGTACGGTCACCGTCTCGGCATCGCCGAGCCCCGCGAGCGCGAGCGGCACGCCGAGGCCGACGAGTCCCAGCAGCGAGAGCGTGATCACGCCGAAGATGCTGGCGAGGAAGAAGCTGAGGATCGCCCGCCAGTGCTGCCCGTCGGTCACGATGCGCAGCAGGCTGTGCGGCACGCGCAGCCAGTCGGTGCGCGGCGACCCGCGCCACACGGCGGCGGGCACCGGCGCCCCGTACAGCCCGGCGATGCGCTCGCGCTCGAACCAGGCGACGGCGAGCATCAGCAGCAGTGCGAGGGCGATCAGCAGGAAGCCCACGAGCACGACGAGCGTGCCGATGCCGACCGCGGTGAGCACGACGATGGTCGTGAGGATGGGGATGCCCATCGAGCCGAGCAGTGCGAGGTGCGCGACGGTCGCGAGGATGGTGCCGGTTCGTTGCATGGCTCCACGCTAGGTCCGCACGGCCCCGCGCACCCGGCGGATCCCCGGAAGGCTTGCGGGGGCTATCCCCCACCCCCGCTGCCCCTCCGTCCATAGGCCCCGGCGGTACCCTCGGCGCATGATCGACACCCGCATCCGCACCGCCGCAGCGGCCCTCGTGCTCGCCGCCGGTCTCGTCGTGAGCGGCTGCGCGAGCCCGCCGCCGCCCGTCCCGACCGTCGAGTCGCCGACACCGACCGCGGAGGAGCGATCGCAGGCCGAGCAGTGCGCCCAGCTCGTGACGGATGTGCAGGGCATCGCGGGCGACGTGCCGCGCGTCGTCGAGATGCTCGGCACCGACCCCTTCGGCGCGCTCGCG
>JBAZPY010000183.1:0-4251 GCA_041645515.1 Agrococcus sp. | reverse complement strand
GTCGGATGCGCGCACGGACGCCGAGCCGGGCGCGCTGCGCGAGGACGCGGCGACGACCGCGAACATCCGCATCATCGACCCGGCGCTCGTCACCGACGCGTTCGCCAACCTGCAGGAGTACCGCCAGTACTACGGCTTCGCCGAGCAGCTCGACGTCGACCGCTACGAGATCGAGGGGCAGACGCAGGACACGGTCATCGCCGTGCGAGAGCTCGACCTCTCGGGGCTCGAGGAGGACAGCTGGTACAACCGGCACATCGTCTACACGCACGGCTACGGCGTCGTCGCGGCGTACGGCAACCAGCGCGGCCCGGAGGGCCAGCCCGTCTTCCTGCAGCAGGGCATCCCGACGGAGGGCGCGCTCGGCGAGTACCAGCCGCGCGTCTACTTCGGCGAGTCGACGCCCGACTACTCGATCGTCGGCGGTGCCGAGGGCTCCGCGCCGCTCGAGCTCGACTACCCGCGCTCGGCCGAGGAGGGCAGCGGCAACGCGAACACGACCTTCTCGGGCGACGGCGGCCCGAAGCTCGACAGCTTCATCAACCGGCTCGTCTACGCGCTGAAGTTCCAGTCGGAGCAGATCATCCTGTCGGACGCCGTCACCGACGAGTCGCAGATCCTCTACGACCGCGACCCGCGGGACCGCGTCGCGGCCGTCGCGCCCTACCTGACGCTCGACAGCGACCCGTACCCGGCGGTCGTCGACGAGCGGCTCGTCTGGATCGTCGACGGCATGACGACGACGTCGATGTACCCGTACTCGTCGCAGCGCTCGATCGCGCAGACGATCGCCGACGTCACGAACGCGAACCCGCAGCTGACCGCCGGCGACGTCGTCAACTACATGCGCAACTCCGTCAAGGCCGTGGTGGACGCGTACGACGGCTCGGTCACGCTCTACGCGTGGGATCCCGAGGATCCGATCCTGCAGGCGTGGATGGAGATCTACCCGGCCACCGTGCAGCCGATGAGCGCCATGTCGGGCGAGCTCATGAGCCACGTGCGCTACCCGGCCGACATGTTCAAGCTCCAGCGCAATGTGCTGGGCGACTACCACGTGACGAACCCGGCGACCTTCTTCTCGGGCGACGACCAGTGGGCGACGCCGTCCGACCCGACCTGGTCGAACGCCAACGTGGAGGCGCCCCCGCAGCCGCCGTACTACCTGACGATGTCGGTCGACGGCCAGGACCCGGCGTTCACGCTCTACTCGACCTTCATCCCGCGCGACGGCCGCGAGGTGCTCTACGGCTACCTGTCGGTGAACGCCGACGCCGGCGGCACCGCGGGGCAGGTGAGCGAGGACTACGGCAAGCTGACGCTGCAGATGCTGCCGAAGGAGGGGTCGATCCCCGGCCCCGGCCAGGTGCAGAACAACTTCGACACCGACGCCGAGGTCTCGCAGGTGCTCAACATCCTGCAGCAGGGCTCGACGGAGGTGCTGAACGGCAACCTGCTGACGCTGCCGGTCGGCGGCGGCCTGCTCTACGTGCAGCCGGTCTACCTGCAGTCGACGGGTGCGACCTCGTTCCCGGTGCTGCGGAAGATCCTGGTCGCGTTCGGCGACGACATCGCGTTCGAGGACACCCTCGACCAGGCGCTCGACTCGCTCTTCGGCGGCGACTCCGGCGCGCAGGCCGGAGACTCCGACGTCGACCCGGTGCCGACCGAGGGCGGCGAGACGCCCACGGCCCCCGAGGGGCTGCAGGCGCAGCTCGACGCGGCGATCCAGCAGGCCGGCGCGGCGCTCCAGGAGCGCCAGGCGGCATACGCTGAGAACGACCTCGTCGCGGCCGCGGAGGCCGACGAGCGGCTGACGGCGGCGCTCGCGCAGGCCATCCAGCTCTCGGCGCAGATCGAGGGCGAGGCGGCACCGGCCGAGGGCGCTCCCGCGGAGGGCGCGGAGGCTCCGGCGACGGGGGAGACGGCGCCAGAGGAGACCACCGCGCCGTAGCGATTTGCCCCGCGGCCGAGCCCCTGGTAATGTTTCATCTCGTGCCGCGGGGTGGAGCAGCTCGGTAGCTCGCCGGGCTCATAACCCGGAGGTCGCAGGTTCAAATCCTGTCCCCGCAACAGAAGTCCGCGAACTGCGGCACACGAAGAGGCCCCCGGAAGGGGGCCTCTTCTGCATCCGGCGACTCGGAGAGCCCGCCGAGGCACCGGGACCCGTTCCGCCGCCGGGGACCCGGTGCACCGGGTCCCGCACGGCGGAACGGGTCCCGTGCCGCGCGCAGGAGCCGTTCGAGGTGCGCGCGGTCGCGTGGGCGGCGCGCGGAGCGCGGCCATGAGGGGCTACTCGAACAGCCCGCCCAGGCCTCCGCCCGTGCTGCCGCCGCCGTTCGATCCCGAGAGCTGCTGCCGCCCCTCGCTCGGCTGCACCACGACGAAGCCGGGCCCGTGGAAGGCCAGCTGGAACGCCTCGCCGGTGCCGCCGCGCAGCAACGAGCGCATGTTCATGCTGTTCACGACGCTCGGCTGCAGGTTCGACGACCAGCAGACCGCCGCGCTCGGGTCGACGAAGGTCGGCTGGCGCGAGCAGTCGAGCAGCATCGGGTTGCCCTCGCAGGAGATGCCGACCGTGCCGACGCCGCCGAGCTCGAGGTTGAACAGGCCGCCCGCCATGATGTTGCCGCTGCGCAGCATCTTGATGTCCCACTGCAGGCTCGGGTCGAACGCCAGCAGGTTCTTGCCGCTCACCGACAAGCCCTCGTTCTCGAGCTGCACGGTGAACACGTTCGCCGCGTCTCGCGCCAGGAAGACCTCGCCCTGCCCGCGGATGCGCATGAGCGGCGCGCCCTCGCCGGTGACGAGCTTCTTCAGCATGCGGGCGGCGCCCGCGCCCTCGTGCTGGAACTCCATCTGCCCCTGGTAGGCGACCATCGCGCCCTTCGCGGCCAGCACGTCGCCGCCGCCGCCCACGCTGATGCGCAGCATCTTGCTCGACTGCTTCACCCAGCGCTCGGTCGACTGGATCTCCTGGTTCGCCTCGGCGAACAGCTCGCTCCTCATGCGTCCCCCTCGAGGGCGTGCTCCAGCCGGACGACCTTGCCGTCGAGCTCTCCGGTCCGTCCGGGCCGGATGTCGGCCTTGAGGACGAGGGATGCGCGGGGGCTGAGCGCGAGGACGGCGTCGGTCGCGCGCCGGACGACGTCGAACACCTCGTCCCACTCGCCCTCGACCGTCGTGAACATCGCGTCGGTGCGGTGCGGCAGCCCGCTCTCGCGGACGACCCGCACGGCGGCCGCGACCGCGTCGTGGACGGATCCATCCGGGCCGGCTGTGCCGGGTGCTACGGAGAATGCGACGAGCATCCTGCTCCCTTCGTCGATGCTGATCCTGGCATCCCGAGCGCGAGCGCGCCACGGCGCGTGCGTAGGCTGGAGCCGTGAGCGAGCAGAGCACCCCAGAGACGGTCAGCGCGGCGCCCACGCTGCTCGCCGCCGCCGTGCAGTGGGCACCGGGCGAGGACGTCGACGCCAACCGTGCCGGCGCCGCCGCGTGGATCGACGCCGCGGCCGTGCGCGGCGCACGGCTCATCGTGCTGCCCGAGTACTCGCAGCACTGCTCGAGCGACCTCGCCGCCACCGCTCCCGCGGCCGCCGAGCCGCTCGACGGACCGTTCGTCGGCATGCTGCTCGAGCGGGCCGCCACGCACGACGCGCTCGTGATCGCGGGGCTGCTCGAGCGCCGCGACGGCGGGGTCGCCAACACCGTCGTCGCGGTCGACGCGACCGGCGTGCGCGCCGCGTATCGGAAGGTGCACCTCTACGACGCCTTCGGCAGCCGCGAGTCCGACTGGCTCGCGGCGGGCGACCCGACGCAGCTGCCGGTCGTCGAGGCGCTCGGCACCCGCATCGGCATCCAGACCTGCTACGACCTGCGGTTCCCCGAGGCCACGCGGCGGCTGGTGGATGCGGGGGCCGACGTGGTCGTCGTGCCCGCCGAGTGGGTGCGCGGCCCGCAGAAGGAGCGCCACTGGACCACGCTCGTGACGGCGCGCGCGATCGAGTCGACCGTGCACGTCGTCGCGGCGGATCAGGCGCCGCCGCTCGGCGTCGGCTGCTCGCTCGTCGTCGACCCCATGGGGGTGCCGCTCGCGGCGCTCGGCGACGGCGAGGGGATCGCGGTCGCCCCGATCGATCCGGCGGTCACCGCGTCGACCCGCTCGCGCAATCCGTCGCTCGCGAACCGCCGCTACCGGGTCGCCTGAGCCCTTACGGGCAGCACCGCATCCTTCAGGCCCGCGAGCCG
>JBAZPY010000182.1:0-4258 GCA_041645515.1 Agrococcus sp. | reverse complement strand
ACCAGGTGCTGCAGTTCGAGTCCGAGCTGCTCGAGCACATGCGCCACAACGGCACCGTCCTCGCGACGCTGCGCGAGACCAACGTGCTCGACGACGCGACGCTCGCGACGCTCGAGGCTGAGGTCGACGCCTTCGTCAAGAACTGGCAGGGCAAGCCGTCGTCCAGCATCACCGACCCGGGCACCGAGTCGGCCGAGCCGATGGTCGAGGACGTCAACCAGGAGCAGATCGTCAAGGGCCGCCGCTGACGCGAGCTCGCTGAGGAGGCGACATGGGAGCCCAGCTCCGGGTCTACACGCAGAAGATCAAGTCTGCGCAGACGACCAAGAAGATCACGAAGGCGATGGAGCTCATCGCTGCATCGCGCATCCAGAAGGCGCTCGGCCGCGTGCACGCGTCGACGCCGTACGCGCGAGCGCTCACGCGCGCCGTCAGCGCGGTCGCCACGTACTCCAACGAGGCGCACCCGCTGACGGTCGAGCGCGAGCAGCTCAAGCGCGCGGCGATCGTCGTGCTGACGAGCGACCGCGGCCTCGCCGGCGCGTTCAACTCGCAGATCCTGCGCGAGGCGAGCGAGCTGCGGGTGAAGCTGGAGGCTGAGGGCAAGGAGGTCGACCACTACCTGGTCGGCAACAAGGCCGTCGGCTACTTCCGGTTCCGGAAGCGCACCGCCGTGCAGGAGTGGACGGGACAGTCGGAGCTGCCGACGCCGGAGCTCGCGCAGGAGATCGCCGACGCGGTGCTCGAGGCGTACGTCTCGGAGCAGGTCGACGAGATCCACGTCGTCTACAACCGCTTCGTCAGCATGATGACGCAGGAGCCGAGCGCCGTGCGGCTGCTGCCGCTCGAGATCGTCGAGGCCGACAGCGCCGACAGCGCGGAGCAGTTCCCGCTCTATGAGTTCGAGCCGGAGCCCGCGGGCGTGCTCGACGCACTGCTGCCGGTGTACGTCGAGAGCCGCATCTTCAATGCCCTCCTGCAGTCGGCCGCCGCGAAGCAGGCCGCCACGCAGAAGGCGATGAAGTCGGCATCCGACAACGCCGACAAGCTCATCACCGACTACACCCGCCTGCGCAACAACGCGCGCCAGGCCGAGATCACGACGCAGATCTCCGAGATCGTGGGCGGCGCGGACGCCCTCGCCTCGGCGAAGTAGCCACGAAAGGCAAGCACATGACCATCACTGACACCACCGAGGCTTCCCAGAAGCAGGCCGGGGTCGGCCGCGTCGCTCGCGTCACCGGGCCCGTCGTCGACATCGAGTTCCCGCACGACTCCATCCCGGGCGTCTACAACGCGCTCAAGACCACGGTCGACTTCCGCGACGGCAGCGAGCCGCAGGAGATCACGCTCGAGGTCGCGCAGCACCTCGGCGACGACCTCGTGCGCGCGATCGCGCTGAAGCCGACCGACGGCCTCGTCCGCGGCCAGGAGGTGCGCGACACCGGGGAGCCGATCATGGTCCCCGTCGGCGACGTCACCAAGGGCAAGGTCTTCAACGTCATCGGCGAGCCGCTCAACCTCGGCGAGGGCGAGACCCTCGAGGTATCCGAGCGCTGGTCGATCCACCGCAACGCGCCCGCGTTCGACCAGCTCGAGTCGAAGACGCAGCTGTTCGAGACGGGCATCAAGGTCATCGACCTGCTCACGCCCTACGTGCTCGGCGGCAAGATCGGCCTCTTCGGCGGCGCCGGTGTCGGCAAGACCGTGCTCATCCAGGAGATGATCCAGCGCGTCGCGCAGGACCATGGCGGTGTGTCGGTGTTCGCCGGTGTCGGCGAGCGCACCCGTGAGGGCAACGACCTCATCCACGAGATGGAGGAGGCGGGCGTCTTCGACAAGACCGCCCTCGTCTTCGGCCAGATGGACGAGCCCCCGGGCACGCGACTCCGCGTCGCGCTCTCGGCGCTGACGATGGCGGAGTACTTCCGCGACGTGCAGAAGCAGGACGTGCTGCTCTTCATCGACAACATCTTCCGCTTCACGCAGGCCGGCTCCGAGGTCTCGACGCTGCTGGGCCGCATGCCCAGCGCCGTCGGCTACCAGCCGAACCTCGCCGACGAGATGGGCATCCTCCAGGAGCGCATCACCTCGACCCGTGGCCACTCGATCACGTCGCTGCAGGCCATCTACGTGCCGGCCGACGACTACACCGACCCGGCCCCGGCCACGACGTTCGCGCACCTCGACGCCACGACGGAGCTCTCGCGCGAGATCGCGTCCAAGGGCCTCTACCCGGCCGTCGACCCGCTCACGTCGACCAGCCGCATCCTCGACCCCCGCTACCTGGGCAACGACCACTACCGCGTCGCGACCACGGTCAAGCAGATCCTCCAGAAGAACAAGGAGCTGCAGGAGATCATCGCCATCCTCGGTGTCGACGAGCTCGGCGAGGAGGACAAGATCGTCGTGTCCCGTGCACGCCGCATCCAGCAGTTCCTCTCGCAGAACACCTACATGGCGAAGAAGTTCACCGGTGTCGAGGGCTCGACCGTGCCGCTCAAGGAGACGATCGAGTCGTTCGACGCGATCGCCAAGGGCGAGTTCGACCACGTGGCGGAGCAGGCGTTCTTCAACGTCGGCGCCATCTCGGACGTCGAGGCCAAGTGGGCGCAGATCCAGAAGGAGAACGGCTGATGGCTCTCGCCGTCAGCATCGTGTCGGCGGCCGCCGAGGTCTGGTCGGGTGAGGCCTCGCAGGTCATCGCCCGCACCACC
The DNA here is from genome assembly GCA_041645515.1 of Agrococcus sp. Classification (GTDB taxonomy): domain Bacteria; phylum Actinomycetota; class Actinomycetes; order Actinomycetales; family Microbacteriaceae; genus Agrococcus. The sequence continues at coordinate 1,541 of JBAZPY010000182.1, read as the reverse complement.
GAGGGCGAGATCGGCATCCTGACGGGCCACGAGCCGGTGCTCGCTGTGCTCGCCGAGGGACAGGTGCGCGTCACCGACGCGTCCGGCACGGTGCACAGGGTGGATGCCGAGGACGGCTTCCTCTCGGTCGACCACGACCGCGTGGAGATCGTCGCCAGGAACGCCAAGCTCGCGTGATCGTCCTGCTGCCGCCCAGCGAGACGAAGGCGGCAGGCGGGACGGGTGATCGCCTCACGACGGCCGGTCTGGGTTTCCCCCATCTGGGATACCCCGGGCTGGCCGTCGCCCGTTCGCGGGCGCTGGCGGCGCTCGACCGCCTCGTCGCCGCGGGGCAGGACGTCTCGACGCCGGCGCAGGCGCGCGCCGCCGCCGACAACGCGGCCGTGCGCACCGCGCCCACCATGCCCGCCATCGAGCGGTACACCGGTGTGCTGTACGACGCGCTCGACGCGGCGTCGCTCGACGCGGACGCCCGCGCCTGGGTCGACCGCCACGTCGTGATCCAGTCGGCGCTGCTCGGGTTCGTGCGCGCCGGGGACGGGATCCCCGCCTACAAGGTGTCGGCGACCACGCGGCTGCCGGGGGAGCGGATGCGCGACCTCTGGTCGGCCGCCGGCGACGCGATCGACGGCTTCGCGCTCGACCTGCGCTCGAAGGCGTACGCCGCGCTCGCGCCCGTCGCGGGTGCGCTGCCGGTGGAGATCGTCTCGCCCGAGGGCGCGGCCCTCAACCACTGGAACAAGGCCGGCAAGGGCGCGCTCGTGCGCGCGCTGGCCGTCGCGGCGGTCGAGGCGGACACGGCGGATGCGCTGCTCGCGTGGGCATCGTCGGCCGACGTGCCGCTCGAGCGCACGGAGGCGGGCCTCCGCCTGACGGTGACCGACCCGCGCCTCGTCGCCGCCAACACTCGCTGACCGAGCGTCGCGCTGTGCGTTGAGGGTTCGCGTCCGAGTGGAGGGTTCGCGTCCGAGTGGAGGGCAACTCGGACGCAAACCCTCAACCGCCTGGGGCGCTCCGCTCGTGCGTTGAGGGTTCGCGTCCGAGTGGAGGGCAACTCGGACGCAAACCCTCAACCGCCTGGGGCGCTCCGCTCGTGCGTTGAGGGTTCGCGTCCGAGTGGAGGGCAACTCGGACGCAAACCCTCAACCGCCGATCGCCGGGTGCTGGGCGCCGGGCGACGGCTCTGGGCGGCCGTCCAGACTGCGCCCCGGTCGCGACATCTAGCATCGAGGCATGCCCGATGGTCCCCATTCCGATGCGATCGCCGCCGCCGCTGCCGACTTCGGGTGGCCGGAGCTGCGTCCCGGGCAGCGCGAGGCGGTCGAGGCGATCCTCGACGGGCACGACGTGCTCGCGGTCATGCCGACGGGCCACGGCAAGTCCGCGATCTACCAGCTGGCCGCGAGCCTCACCGATGGGCTCACCATCGTCGTGTCGCCCCTCATCGCGCTCCAGCGCGACCAGGTCGAGCAGCTCGAGGAGCTCGGCGCCGACCCCGCCGTCGCGGTGAACTCCTCGCAGCGCGTCACCGAGAACCGCGA
>JBAZPY010000181.1:0-4280 GCA_041645515.1 Agrococcus sp. | reverse complement strand
ACCGCGGCCTCGGCTCCCTGAACACGACCGTCACGCCCGGCTCGCACTCCGTGTGCGCGTGGGTCGTCAACGAGGGGCCGGGCAGCAGCAGGCTGCTGGGGTGCAAGACGGTCGCTCGATGACGGGGGCGACGGCGGTCGCGCCCTCCCGGCGCGACCGCCTCGCGTCGCGCTGGGTGCTCGCGGGGCTCATCGTGCTGGCGGTGGGCCTCGTCGCGATGCTCGTGCAGCGGCAGCTGCCGTTCAGCCCGTACGACGAGTACGTCTACTTCGACTACCTGACGAAGGTGCCGACGCAGGGCACGGTCGCGACCGGCGAAGAGGTCGGCGACGCCGCCCGCGCGGAGCTCGAGTGCCGCGGGGTGAGCTCCTTCGGGCCGTACGGCGACGGCTGCGGGGTGGGCGATGTCGCCGACGACGCGCTGTTCCCGTACCACGGCCTGACGGGCGCCGACATCTACTCGCCGGTGTACTTCGCCATCACGTGGGTGGCGGCGCAGCCGCTCACCTGGCTCGGCGTCGGCCTGCTCGACGCGGGCAGGGCCGTCGGCGGGCTGTGGCTCGCGGCCACGGTCGCGCTGATCTTCCTGTCGCTGCGGAGGCTCGGGGTCGCGCTGGCGCCCTCGACCGGGATCACGCTCGTCGTCCTCGCGACGCCCGTCGTGCAGTCGGCGTTCGGCTACATCTCGACGGATGCCGCGGCGATCACCGCCGGCGCGGCGCTCGCCTACGTGACCGCCCGGATCCTGACCGGCTCGACGAGCGTCTGGTGGCTGCTGCCGATCGGCGTGCTCGGCGTGCTCGCGAAGGTGCACGCCATCGGGGCGCTCGGCGCGGCCCTGCTGATCGTCGCGATCCACACGATGCTCGTGCACGGCGGGTGGCGCGACCGACGGACCTGGCTGCGGGTGATGCTGCCGGCGGTCGCCGCGGGCGTCGCCGCGATGGGAGCGCAGCTGGTGTGGACCTTCGTGCGGTCGAGCCGGGCGGTCGGCGAGGGCGCGCAGCTCGGGGTCGGCACGCCGGAGCTGCCGCCGGACCAGCTGCTGCGGCAGCTCGCCCACGTGGTGGTGCACGTGGGTGCGACGCGGCCCGTCGAGGCCACCGCCTCCGCGACGCTCGCGGTCGCCCTCGCCACCGCGGTGGCGTGCGCGGGGCTGCTGTCGGCGATCGTGGGCCGCTCCGGCGAGCCCGACGAGTCGGCGAAGGTCGCGCGCAGCTGGGCGATCGGGACGCTCACCCTCGGGATGATCATGATCCCGGTGCTGACGCTCATGGTGTTCGTGCTCGAGGGCATCTACTTCGATCCGCCGCTGCGCTACGGGGCGGCGCTGCTGCCGTTCCTGCTCATCGCGGCGGGCTCCCTGCTCGCGCACAGCCGCTGGATCGGGGTCGCGCTCGGCGCGGCATCGCTCGTGCTCGTGGTGCTCGCCTGGACCTAGCCGCGGTCAGCGGCGGCGGAGAGTGCGCACGGCCTTCGAGCGCACGCGCATCGCGAGGTGCCGAGCCCGGGCGACGGCACCGGCCGCCCCGAAGCGGCGCTCCAGCAGCTCGAGCGCGGACGAGTCGGCCTGCAGCCGCACGATCTGCGCCGCCCGGATGACGATCTCGCGCCCCGCCGCGGAGGTCCCGCCCACCACGTAGGCGGGGTCGTGGCTCGAGAAGAGGTCGACGCCGCGCGACCTGCTGCCGTTGAGCGGGTCGATCGTCAAGCCGTCCGGCTCGATGGCGATGCCCTCGACGAGCGCACCGGAGCCCTCGACCGGATCGAACCGGACGCCGAGCGCATCCTCCGGCACCCGGACGCGGATCTCGACGGGCTCGCCCGCGCGGAGCGCGAAGCTGCGCGAGGTGACGTGCGCGAAGCCGGGGCCCAGGTCGAAGAAGACGGTGGCGCTGAGCGCGCCGTCGTCGATGCGCTGCAGCGTCGCCTCGAGACCCTCGCCCTCGCGGGCGTCGGCCGCGCGGTTGATGCTCGCGTACGCGGCGCCCGAGATCGCGACGAGGGTCTCGGCGAGCCGGCGCGACAGGCCTCGGCGCACACGCCAGCCGAGCTTCGGCAGCACCGCCACCATGATCGCCGTCCAGTCGTGCGGCCGGAGGCGCTTCGCGGCCCGGTCGCGGAGCTCGGCGGGCAGGGCATCCACCGCGTCGCTCCACGCCGCGGCGGCCTCCCGGCGGATCCAGAGCCCGCCGCCGGGCAGGGTGTCGCCGAGGGCCGCCGGATCCGCGCCGAGGGCGCGGCACACCGAGCGCACCGTGGCGCGCCGCTCCTCATCCATCGCGCCGCCGATGCCGCCGTAGAAGTTGCGAGCGGGGCTCGGAGGCGCCAGCACGGCGCCGAGCAGCGCGGATCCCTCGAACGCGGCGGCCACGCGGCCGACCTCGTCGGCCCGCCACCCCAGGGCGGCGCTCGAGTGCTCGTGCGCGACGCGCGCGTCGGCCTCGTGCCGGGGCTCGGCGATCGACGGCAGCACGTAGAGCAGCGGGGCGTCGATGCGCGAGAGCGCGAGGTGCGCCGGCGCCGTGCCCGTGCGGATGACGTCGGCGGGAAGGCCCGGTGGCGCGGGGACCGCGTCGCGGTCGCGCGCGAGCACCACCGTGCGCACGCCCTCGCCCGCCATGTGCTCGAGCTGGTGCTGCGCGAGCGGACCGGGCAGCACGACGGCCGCGACCGCGGCGGTGCTGCCGGCCTCTCCGGCATCGATCCGCACGAAGTCCTGCAGGGCGCGCTGCGCATCCTCCGCCCGCATCGTGCGCACGACGTGGCGCTCGAGCGCGTCGAGGTCGATGCCCGGCGCCGAGCGCAGCCGCTCCCACAGCTCCTGGGCCGCGGAGCCCGCGCTGTGCGCGAGCAGCCCCTCCGTGCTGATGTAGAGCATCCTGCGCTTGAAGACCGGGCAGCCGCGGTCGAGCACGGCGGCCGCGAGACCGATGAGCGGGTTGTCCGAGAACGGCTCGAGCTCCGTCGTGTCGACGAGCGTGTCCCAGCGGAAGCCGGCGTCCTCGAAGTAGCCGGTCATGACCATCTCGTGCGCGCGCACTGCGTCGGCGTAGTCGAGGATCGGCGGCAGGTCGCGCCAGTACTCGGCGAACGCGGGCGACGCCAGGACGCTCCGCCGGAACGCGGTGAAGTACGACTGGATGTGCGTGCGCTCGGCGCGGGGGGTCCTGCCGAGCTTGACCGGGCGGGTGCCGAGCGCCGCGTGGCGCGTGATGCCCCAGAAGTCGACGTCGCGCGCATCCATCTCGCGCAGCACGTCGGCCAGCGCCCTGACCGGGCCGAACACCGACGAGTTCGCGACGATGAGCTCGTCGAAGCCGGACAGCTCCTCGCCGAGCGACTCGATCCCCGTCTTGAACGCCCAGACGTCGTAGCCGTCGTTGGGGCGCTGGATGACGGTGGCGCCGAGCGCCTCGATCCGCGCGCGGCCGGTCGGCTGCAGCTCACCGTTGACGATCACCACCGATCGCTCGGCCTCCGCCACGAGCGCGGCGAGGTAGGTGAGGTTCGCGTCGTCGACGACGCCCTCGATGTCGTGGAAGGCGTAGACGAGCGCTCGGCGCGGGCTCTCCAGTCGCATCAGGCTCCGTTCGCCGATCGGGTCGCGAGCAGGTAGGTGCGGCCGAACTGCTCGGTCGGCTCGAGCACGGCCGACTCCGCCCACTCGTTCCAAGCGTTCACGAACACGAGGCGCTCGTCCTCTGGCCGGTCGGCGACCGCGGCGATGCAGGCGGCGAGCCAGCGACGGTACGTGTACGGGTTGGAGCCCGTGAACATGTCGGGGTGCCACTGGCGCCGTGCCGTGTTGTCGAACGTGACCATGAGGCCGGGCGCGTGGCGCTCGTCGAGCGCGGACAGCCGCTCGATGGCGGCGTCGGCCATGCCGCGGTAGCTCATCATGTTGCCGTGGAAGCGGTCGTCCTTTGGCGCGGCCACCACCTCCGACACCATCCAGGGGATGTTGTGCGGCGCGAAGGTGAGGGAGCCGTCCACGATGCTCTGCGCGCCCATGCGCTCGAGCCCGCCCATGGCCTCCCCGACGTCGACCTGCAGCAGCAGGATCTCGCCGATGCCCTCCTCGCGGCAGCGCTCGCGCCAGCGGCGGACGGTCGCGTCCGGGTCGGGCAGCTGCGCGAGCTTGTAGACCGCGAGCACCACCGCGCCGCTGGCCCGCAGGTAGCGGGGGTCGCGCAGCAGCGGCATGACGTCCTCGATGAACTGCTCCGCGGGCACGACGTCGTAGTCCTGGCCGATGAGCACGTCCTTCGCGCCGCCGT
>JBAZPY010000180.1:0-4338 GCA_041645515.1 Agrococcus sp. | reverse complement strand
TGCTGCGGGCTGCGCTCGCCATCCTCGGCCCGGCGGCCAGGCCGTGAACGATCCGCTGATCGACCCGGCGGTCACCCCCGACGAGCTGGCCTTCGAGGGCGCGCTGCGGCCGACGACCCTCGCCGAGTTCGTCGGCCAGCCGAAGGTGCGCGGCCAGCTGGACGTGCTGCTGCAGGCGGCGCGCATGCAGGATCGCGCGCCGGACCACATCCTGCTCGCCGGCCCGCCGGGGCTCGGCAAGACGACGCTCGCGATGATCATCGGGCACGAGACAGGCCGGCCCATCCGCTTCTCGTCCGGCCCCGCGATCCAGCACGCCGGCGATCTCGCGGCCGTGCTCTCGGCGCTCGTGCCGGGGGAGGTGCTGTTCGTCGACGAGATCCACCGCATGGCGCGCTCGGCGGAGGAGATGCTCTACCTCGCCATGGAGGACTTCCGGATCGACATCATGGTCGGCAAGGGCGCGGGCGCCGCCTCCATCCCGCTCGAGCTCGCGCCGTTCACGCTCGTCGGCGCCACCACCCGCTCCGGCATGCTGCCGGCGCCGCTGCGGGACCGCTTCGGCTTCACCGCCCACCTCGAGTTCTACGAGACCGCCGACCTCGAGCGCGTGCTCGCCCGGTCGTCGCGCCTCATGGACCTCGACCTCGACAGCAGGGCGCTCGCAGAGCTGGCGGGCAGGTCGCGCGGCACGCCCCGCATCGCCAACCGACTGCTGCGACGCGTGCGCGACTGGCTGCTCGTGCACGCCGGCTCGAGCGACCTCGACGGGGTCCGCGCCGCGCTCGAGCTGTACGACGTCGATGAGGCGGGGCTCGACCGCATCGACCGCGCCGTGCTGCACGCGATCGCGCACCGCTTCGCGGGCGGTCCGGTGGGGCTGTCGACGCTCGCCGCGGCGGTGGGCGAGGAGGCGGACACGATCGAGTCGGTCGTCGAGCCGTTCCTCGTGCGCGAGGGGCTCATCGGCCGCACGCCGCGCGGCCGGATCGCCACCGCGAGCGGGATGCGCCACGCCAACGCGCTCGGATGGGACGACACGCTCGACGGGGTATGATCAGTCCTTGGTCCTGCGCGCAGCCGCGCAGGGCGAACGACCCCCGAGAGGCCCCTCCCGAATGCTGTTCCTGCAGACGACGACCACCGCCCAGCAAGGGTTCGCGATCGACCCGCTGACGATCATCATGCTCGTCGTCCTCGCGGCGATGATCTTCTTCATGTTCCGCAGCAACAAGAAGCGCAAGGCGCAGGCGGAGGAGCTGCAGGAGAAGATGGTGCCCGGCGCCGAGGTGATGACCAACTTCGGCATCTTCGGCGAGCTCATCGCGATCGACGAGGAGCGCAACGAGGCGCACATCGAGATCGCGCCCGGCACGGTCATCCGCGTGCACCGCCAGGTGCTCGCCCGCGTCGTCGACGACCACGCCGAGGTCACGGGCGACCTGACCGACGACCGCACGGACGACGTCGGCGACGCCGACGAGCCGCGCGACCGCGCCTGATCCGTGGCGAAGGCTCGCGCTCGGGGCGGTCGCGCCCTCATCTGGCTGGTCGTCCTGATCGCCGGCCTCATCGGCGTGAACTTCTCCGCCGTCCAGTGGGGCGGGGGCTCGTGGACGCCGAGCCTGGCCCTCGACCTCGAGGGCGGCACGCAGATCGTGCTCGAGCCGCAGGTCGCCGAGGGCGCCTCCGTCACCCAGGAGCAGCTCGACCAGGCCGTCGCGATCATCCGCCAGCGCGTCGACGCCTCCGGCGTCTCCGAGGCTGAGATCACCACGCAGGGCGGTCAGAACATCGTCGTCGCCCTCCCCGGCGAGCCCGACGCCGCGACGATGCAGCGCATCCAGGCGAGCGCGAAGATGGAGTTCCGCCCGGTGCTGCAGTCCGCCGCGGCCAACCCGCCGGAGGCCACAGCCCCGCCGGCACCGGCGCCCGAGAGCACCGACCCGGCGGCGACGCCCGAGGCCCCCTGGGACCAGGCCTGGATCACCCCGGAGCTGCAGGCCGAGTTCGACGCGTTCCAGTGCGCCGATGTCGACACGACGGTGCAGGCGCCCGCCGACGAGCCCTACATCACGTGCTCGAGCGACGGCACCGCGCGCTTCATCCTCGGCCCCGTAGTGGTGGAGGGCGCCGACATCGCCGACGCGCAGGTCTCCGCCGCGACGAACAGCCAGGGCCAGGCGACCGGCGGCTGGGGCGTGAACCTCGAGCTGGACGGCGAGGGCCCCGCGGCCTTCGACGAGGTCACCCGTGCCATCACCGGCCTGCCGGAGCCGCAGAACCAGTTCGCGGTCGTGCTCGACTCGACCGTGCTCATGCCGATCACGTCGAACGCCGTCATCACCGACGGCAACGCGCAGATCACCGGCGGCTTCACGCAGCAGGGCGCGCAGAGCCTCGCCGACCAGCTGCGCTTCGGCGCGCTGCCGATCGGCTTCCAGGTGCAGTCGAACGAGACGATCTCGCCCACGCTCGGCGCGAGCCAGCTGCAGGCCGGCCTGCTCGCGGGCCTCATCGGCCTGATCCTCGTCGTGCTGTACTCGGTGCTCCAGTACCGGGCGCTCGGCCTCGTGGTCGTCCTCTCGCTCGGCGTCGCCGCGGTCCTCACGTACCTCGTCGTCAACTTCCTGTCGAGCACCGAGGGCTACCGCCTCTCCCTCGCCGGCATCGCGGGCCTCGTGATCGCGATCGGCATCACCGCCGACTCGTTCATCGTGTACTTCGAGCGCATCCGCGACGAGCTGCGCGAGGGCAAGCACCTCTCGAGCGCCCTCGAGACGGGCTGGAAGCGCGCGTTCCGCACCATCCTGGTGTCGGATGCCGTCAGCTTCCTCGCCGCCGTCATCCTCTACCTGCTGTCGGTCGGCAACGTGCGCGGCTTCGCGTACACGCTCGGCATCACCACGTTCATCGACATCGTCGTGGTCGCGCTCTTCACGCACCCGCTGCTGCGCGTGCTCTCCCGCACGAGCTTCTTCTCGTCCGGTCACCGCTGGAGCGGGCTCGACCCCCAGGCGCTCGGCGCGGTCTACCGCGGCCGCGCGAAGTTCCGCGAGCCGGTCGTCGCAGGCAGGGCGGCACGGTCGTCGAAGGAGGCGCAGCGGCGCCAGACCATCGCCGAGCGCAAGGCGGCCGTGGGCGTGCGCGCGGGCGCCGGTGCAGGCGAGACCGCCGGCGCAGGCGAGAGCGTCTCCGCAGGCGCGAGCGTCGCTCCCCGCCCCGGCACCGGCAAGGAGAACTGATGGCATCGCTCACCACGATCGGCAACGAGCTCTACACGGGCGAGCGGTCCATCCCGGTCGTCGCCAAGCGCAAGCTCTGGCTCGCGATCGCGGCAGGGATCCTGATCCTGCTGGCGCTCGGCACCGTGCTGCGCGGCGGCTTCGTCTTCGGCATCGAGTTCACCGGCGGCAGCGAGTTCCGGGTCTCCGGCCTCGAGCAGTCGTCGGTCGAGGGGGCCGCGGAGGCCGTCGACTCGGTCGTGCCCGACTCCGAGGCGCGCGTCGCGACGCTCGGCGCCGACACCGTGCGCGTGCAGACCGACGCCGTCACCGAGGACCAGGCGGCCGGGATCCGCGCCGCGCTCGCCGAGACGTACGGCGTCGAGACCGGCGACATCGCCTTCTCGTTCATCGGCCCGTCGTGGGGCCAGGACGTGACGCAGCAGTCGCTGCAGGCGCTCGTGACGTTCCTCGTGCTGGTCTCGATCGTGCTCGCGATCTACTTCCGCACGTGGAAGATGTCGGTCGCCGCGCTCGCGTCGCTCGCGTTCGACCTGCTCGTCACCGCCGGCGTCTACGGCATCATCGGCTTCGAGGTGACGCCCGCCGCCGTGATCGGCTTCCTGACCATCCTCGGCTACTCGCTGTACGACACCGTCGTGGTGTTCGACAAGGTGCGCGAGAACACCGCGCCGGGCACGAGCGGCAGCCTGCTCGGCAACATCAACCTGGCCGTGAACCAGACGCTCGTGCGATCGATCAACACCTCGATCGTCGCGACGCTGCCGATCGCGTCGATCCTGTTCATCGGTGCGCTGCTGCTCGGCGCCGGCACCCTGCGCGACATCTCGCTCGCGCTGTTCATCGGCACGATCGTGGGCACCTGGTCGTCGATCTTCGTCGCCGCGCCGGTGTACGCCTGGCTCCGCCAGGGCGACACGATCGCCGCCGAGGTCGTCAAGCCGCAGCGGGATCGCGGGGCGGTCGTCTGAGCCGCGAGCTGGCCTGACACGAGAGGAGGAAGGGCATGAGCGAGACCCAGCCGTCCGGCGGCTTCCGCACGCTGCTGCCCTTCCTCTTCTCGCGCTCGCACCGCGCCGGCGCGGTCGACGAG
>JBAZPY010000179.1:0-4346 GCA_041645515.1 Agrococcus sp. | reverse complement strand
CTCCGGACCGGCGAGCGGGGCGGGGATCATCGAGGCCATGGTCCGCCGCACGCGCGGGACGAAGTGGGCCGCACCCATCCCGAGGAAGACGGCGGCGAGGAGGATGCGCAGCACGAGCTGCGCGATAGCGAAGGCGTCCATCCCCTCCATCCTCCCGCACGCGCGTCCTGGCACACGACGCTCGGTACGCTGGTCGCGGCACGACGAGGTGCTGCCACCCCACCGCACCGCGCAAGGAGTCCGCATGTCCAAGCCCGTCGTCCTGATCGCCGAGGAGCTCTCGGCCGCGACCGTCGACGCCCTCGGGCCCGACTTCGACATCCGTCACGTCGACGGCACCGACCGCGAGGCGCTGTTCGCGGCCCTCGCAGACGCATCCGCCGTGCTCGTGCGCAGCGCGACGCAGCTCGACGCCGAGGCGATCGCGCACGCTCCGCAGCTGAAGGTCATCGCGCGCGCCGGCGTCGGCCTCGACAACGTCGAGATCCCGGCGGCGACCGCTGCGGGCGTCATGGTCGTCAACGCCCCGACCTCGAACATCGTCTCGGCCGCCGAGCTCGCGATCGCGCACCTGCTGGGCCTCGCGCGCCACATCCCGGCGGCGGATGCGTCGCTCAAGCGCGGCGAGTGGAAGCGCAGCGCCTACACGGGCGTCGAGCTGTACGAGAAGACGGTCGGCATCGTCGGCCTCGGGCGCATCGGCGTGCTCGTCGCGGAGCGGCTCGCCGCGTTCGGGACGAAGCTCATCGCCTTCGACCCGTTCGTGAGCCCCGCCCGCGCCGCCCAGCTGGGCGTCGAGCTGCGCTCCCTCGACGAGCTGATGGCCGAGAGCGACTTCATCACGATCCACATCCCGCGCACCCCCGAGACGGTCGGCCTCATCGGTGAGGCGCAGTTCGCGCTCGCGAAGCCGACCCTCCGCATCGTGAACGCGTCGCGCGGCGGCATCATCGACGAGGCCGCGCTCGCGCAGGCGCTCCGCGACGGCACCATCGCGGGCGCCGGCATCGACGTCTTCGTCTCCGAGCCGCCGAAGGACGACGCGCTCACCAGCGCACCGAACATCCAGGTCACCCCGCACCTCGGCGCGTCGACCGACGAGGCGCAGGAGAAGGCCGGCGTGGCCGTCGCCCGCTCCGTGCGGCTCGCGCTGTCGGGCGACCTGGTGCCGGATGCGGTGAACGTCGCAGGCGGGATCATCGACGAGTACGTGCGCCCCGGCATCCCGCTCGCCGAGCGCCTCGGCCAGTTCGTCGCGGGACTCGCGGCCGGTCCGGTCGAGGCCGTCGACGTCGCCGTGCACGGCGAGCTCGCCGCCTACGACGTCAAGGTGCTGCGGCTGGCGGCGCTCAAGGGCTTCTTCTCGTCGATCGTGAGCGAGCAGGTGACGTTCGTGAACGCGCCCGTGATCGCGGAGTCGCGCGGCGTGACGAGCGCGCTGACCGCTGACGAGCGCAGCGAGGAGTACCGCAATGTCATCGAGGTCGTCGCCGCGACGAGCGACGGCCGCCGGGTGAGCGTCGAGGGCACGCTCACCGGGCCGAAGCAGGTCGAGAAGATCGTCGGCGTGAACGGCCAGTCGGTCGAGGTGCCGATGGCCGATCACTTCGTCGTCATGGAGTACGCGGACCGGCCCGGCATCGTCGCGACCTACGGCGCGGCGTTCGGCGAGGCGCAGATCAACATCGCCGGAATGCAGATCGCCCGCACGTCGGCCGGCGGCGACGCGCTCTCGATCATCACGATCGACCAGGTCGCGCCCGACGAGCTCGTGCAGCAGGTCGGCGCCGCGATCGAGGCGACCACGATCCGGCAGATCAACATCCGGGCGCTGTAGGCGCCTACCGCCGATCGGTGGTGAGCGGATCACCGGTCACCGCGCCGGCCAGCGGGGTGTCGCTGTCGCACCCGAGGGCGTTCTGCTCTCCGATCCGGCAGACATCCATCGTCGACAGGAACGCTTCGAGAACCTCCAGCGCACTCCCGTAGCCGGCGATCGGCCAGTCGCGCTGCCGCCCGGAGGCGATCACGGTCATGCTCCGCGACTGCACGCCACCGATGAATACGGCCTGGGGGAACTCCTCCAGCAGCAGCAGGCCGGGCTGGCAGAAGCCCCGCCCGTTGCACAGCGGCACCCTGGTGCCGTCCGTGCCGCACGGCTCCTCGTGTCGGCGGCAGTAGTCATCGACCCAGCGGTGCACCCCGGCGAGCGACTGCTCGCCCGCGTATGGCGCTGTCCAGGCGCTCATCCAGATGTCGCCATCCGCCGACCAGAACATCTCCTGCGCGGGGCTCTCCCAGTTCCCGGCGTCGACCTCGAGCGTCCAGCTGCGATCGGCCGAGACGACGCCCCAGTCCGGCGGGCGGCCGATGGCGAATCCGTACTGCTCGGAGACGTAGGTGGTCCAGCCGGTCGTGTCCAGCCGCGCGGCGGTCGAGGAGGTCCCCTCAGTGGTCGCGGACGCCGTCGCCGTCGTGGAGGGCGCTGAGGTGCTGCGCTCGCTGGGAGGCGGCGACTGGGTCGGTGCCTCCGAGGCCGTCGCCGACGGCGTCGGGCTCGGCGGCGCCGCGGTGCATCCGGCGACCAGTCCGAGCAGCAGCACCACGGCTGCGGTCCTCGCTCTCATGACTGCGGCCAGACATCCATGGTCGACAGGAACGCCTCGAGGATCTCGGTCGATGTGCCGCTCGTGTCGGTCCCGACCACCCTGTAGTCGGGCGGCCTCCAGGATGCGACCGCGACGATTCGGCCGGAGTGCCGCCCGCCCGTCAGGAACGCCTGCACATCCTCCTCGAACGGCACCAGCAGGCCCGGCTGGCAGGCCTGCCGCCCGTTGCACAGCCGCACGGCGCGGTCGCCGACCGTGGCGCAGTTGGCGCTGCCGGACTCGACGCAGTACCGCTCCACCCACGTCTGGAGCCCCACGAGCGTCGCCTCGCCCGCGTAGGGCGTGGCCCACGCGGTCACGAGGATGTCGTCATCGGGAGCGAGGAACCATTCCTGGGCGTCGTTGTTGAACTGTGTGGAGTCCGCGATCGTCCAGGTCCGCTGCGAGGGCGTGACGATCCAGTCGGGCGGGTGTGCGATCGTGAACCCGTAGCGCTCCGAGGTGTACGGAGTCCACGTCGACGCGTCGATCCCGGTCGCGACCGGTCCGCCGAGGGCCGATGCCGATGGCGTGGGAGCTTCCGTCGCAGGCGGCGTGGAAGCGACGGCGCCGGCGATGCGGAGGGCGATCCGGTGGGATCGGGCGGGGATGCGGTGCACCCCGCCACGAAGGCGAGCGGGAGCAGGAGCGCGGCGACGGATCTCATCCGGGCCATGAGGTGACCCCCTCTTGAAGCGCCTCCGACGCTACGCCCGATCTGCAGCGTGCGGCAGTGACCATCTGGCGCGCTGTCGGTCGCCGCGGCTAGCGTCTGGCGCATGGACACCACGAGATCCGCACGCATCATCCTGGTCCCCGGCTTCTGGCTCGGCGCATGGGCATGGGATGAGGTGGCCGCACTGCTGCGCGCACAGGGCGACGACGTCGTGGCGCTCACGCTGCCGGGGCTCGAGTCGGATCACGGGTCGCGCGGCGAGGTCTCGCTCGATGACCACGTGGCGGCGATCGAGGCGGCGATCCAGGGCGGCGACGGCCCGGTCGTGCTGGTCGCGCACAGCGGCGCGGCGAGCCCCGCGACCGTCGCCATCGATCGCAACGTCGACCGGGTCGCCGCATCCGTGTGGGTCGACACGGCGCCCGTCGTCGACGGCGCAGCGATGGACGCGTCGTTCGAGGGCGACGCGCTGCCGCTCGAGGCGCAGTGGGACGACGAGATGGAGCAGGGGTCGATGCGCGACCTGACGCAGGCGCAGCTGGACGAGTTCCGCAGCCGCGCCGTGCCCGAGCCTGCGGGCGCGGTGCGCGACGCCGCGCGGCTCACCGACGACCGACGCCTCGACGTGCCCGCGACGGTCGTGTGCACGTCGTACTCGGCGGCGGAATACCGCTCCTACGCGCAGGAGGGCGCCTCGTTCCTCGCCGGCCTGCTCGAGCACCGCGCGCTGACCCTCGTCGACCTGCCGACCGGTCACTGGCCGATGTGGTCGAAGCCCATCGAGCTCGCCGCCATCATCGACGTCGCCGCGCGCGCCGCACGGCGCTGACGCGGCCCGGGCTCAGCGCTCGGGCAGCACGACCCAGACGCTCGCGCCGCCGAGCGGCGACTCGTCGATGCCGATCCTGCCGCCGTGCGCCTCGACGATGCGCCGGCACGTCGACAGGCCGATCCCGAGCCCGTCGACGCCGGGCGCCTCGCCGCGCTCCAGCAGCCCGAAGACGCGCTCGCGCTGATCCACG
>JBAZPY010000178.1:0-4385 GCA_041645515.1 Agrococcus sp. | reverse complement strand
AGTACGAGCAGGACGAGCGCATCGCGTGGACGAGCGTCGACGCTGCCACGATGGCGTGGTCCGTGCAGCTCGCCGAGCTCGACCCGCACACCACGTGCGTCACCGTGCACGTCAAGTGGTCGCCGCGCGGCGACGCATCCGCACCCGGCGCTCCCGAGCTCGACGAGCTGTCGGTGCGGTGCGACTTCCAGCGCTTCCGGCAGCTGGTCGAGGGTCTCCCAGCCGCAGCCGCGTAGCATCGCCAACCCGTCCGACGACAGCTAGGAGCAAACCATGCCTCAGGTCACCGACAGCATCGACGTCAACGCCCCGATCAGCGCCGTCTACGCGCTCTGGACGCGGTTCGAGGACTTCCCGCAGTTCATGGGCGGCGTCGAGTCCATCACGCAGCAGACGGACGACCGGCTGCACTGGGTCGTCTCGATCGCCGGCGTCGAGCGCGAGTTCGACGCGGAGATCACGGAGCAGCACCAGGACGAGCGCGTCGCCTGGCGCAGCATCGACGGCGAGACCCACGCGGGTGTCGTCACGTTCCACCGGATCGACGACGACACCACGCGCGTGAACGTGCAGATCGACTGGAAGCCGCAGGGCATCGTCGAGGCGGCCGGAGCGCTGCTGCAGGTCGACGACGCGCAGATCGGCAAGGACCTCAAGCGCTTCAAGGAGATCGCCGAGCAGGCGCCGCCCCGCCAGGCCGCCGAGTCGGGCTGGGAGGGCGACATCCCGCGCTCGCCCGACCGCTCCGGCCTCTGACCCGACTCCCGTACGCCCCGGCCCTGCGCGCGTCGCGTTCAGGGCCGGGGCGTACCGTCTCGCCATGGGCATCGAGCACCGCAGCACCATCCCCGCCACCGCCGACGACGTCTTCGCCTGGCACGAGCGGCCGGGCGCGTTCCAGCGGCTGCTGCCGCCGTGGATGCCCGGCACGATCCGGCGCGAGGCGGAGTCGCTGCGGGATGGTCGCGCCGAGCTCGCGCTGCCCGGCGGCCAGGTGTGGGTCGCGCAGCACGACCCCGCGGGCTATCAGCCGGGCCGCGCGTTCGTCGACGAGCGGGTGCCCGGCGGCCTCGCGTCTGCTGCCCTGACCCCGGTGCGCTGGCGCCACGAGCACCGCGTCGAGCCGCACGGCGCCGCGGCGATCATGATCGACCGCGTCGACACGCAGGCCGGCTCGCGGCTGCTGCGGCCGATGTTCGTCTACCGGCACCGGCAGCTCGCCGACGACCTCGCGCGCCATCGCGAGCTCGGGGCGCTGCCCATGACGGTCGCGATGACCGGCGCATCGGGCCTCATCGGCACCGCGCTCGCCGCGTTCCTCACCACCGGCGGGCACCGCGTCGTGCGGCTCGTGCGCCATGAGCCCGGCGCGGGGGAGCGGTGGTGGGATCCGGATGCGCCCGCGCGGGACCTGCTCGAGGGCGTCGATGCGCTCGTCCACCTCGCCGGCGCCTCGATCTTCGGCCGCTTCGGCGACGACCACCGCCGGCGCATCCGCGACAGCCGGATCGGACCGACCCGCCGGCTCGCCGAGCTCGCGGCCGCGGCCGGCCTGCGCGCGTTCGTCGCCGCATCCGCCATCGGCCGCTACGGCGATGACCGGGGCGACGAGCCGCTCACCGAGGCGAGCGGCGCCGGCGACGGCTTCCTCGCCGAGGTGACGGTCGACTGGGAGGCCGACGCCGATCCCGCGGCCGAGGGCGGCGTGCGCACCGCGCTCATCCGCACCGGCCTCGTGCAGACGCCGCGCGGCGGCGTGCTGCAGGTGCTGCGCCCGCTCTACCAGGCGGGTCTCGGCGGACCCCTCGCGGGCGGCCGGCACTGGCAGTCGTGGATCGATCTCGACGACCTGGTCGACATCTACGCCCGTGCGCTAGTGGACGAGCGGATGTCCGGACCGATCAACGCGGTCGCACCCGAGCCTGTGCGGCAGCGCGACTACGCGAGCACCCTCGCGGCGGTGCTGCACCGGCCGGCGCTGCTCCCGACGCCGGCGCTCGGGCCTCGCGTGCTGCTGGGCGAGGGCGGCATGCGCGAGCTCGCGCTCGCGAACCAGCGCGTGCTGCCCGCCAGGCTCGAGGAGCTCGGGCACCGCTTCCGCCGGCCCGGCCTCGAGGAGGCGCTGCGGCACCAGCTGGGCCGGATGCGGGCGGCCGGCCGATAGGCCGCCCGCGAGTCCGCGGGTGGTCACGACGCTCGTGACCACTCGGCCAGCACGCGGGGCTGGAGGCCGCCGTCAGCCCACCGCGGGCGCGCCCAGCGCGCGGGAGATGGCGTCGGCGGTCGCGATCGCCTGCGGCGCGAACTGCTCGATGCTCGAGCCCGGGTGCTCTAGCGCGATCGACGAGATGGACAGCCCGTACGTGACCCGCCCGAGATGGTCGCGGATCGGCGCCGACACGCATACCGTGCCCCGCTCGTTCTCGCCGAGGTCCATGGCATAGCCGCGGGCCCGCACGCGAGCGAGCTCCTCGTGCAGCGCAGCCGGGTCGGTGATCGTGTCGTCCGTGCGGGCGGGCAGGCCGACGTCGGCGATCAGCCGGTCGACCTGCTCGGGGCTCCACGAGGCGAGCACGACCTTGCCCATGCCCGTGCAGTGCATGGGCATCGAGAGGCCGACGCGCGAGCCCATCCGGTAGGGCTTGGACGAGTCGCGGCGGATGACGTAGACCATCTCGGTGCCGTTCACGACGCCGACGTGGATGGTGCAGTCGACCTCGCGCACGAGCTGGTCGACGATCGGCTCGGCGATCGCCGAGATGTCGAGCCGCGAGATGGCGCTGCCCGCGATGCCCAGGAAGCGCGCGCCCGGCTGGTACCCGCGCTCGCTGTCACCGGTGATGAACTCCTGCTCGACGAGCGTCGCGAGGATGCGGTGGACGGTCGCCTTCGCGAGCCCCGACTCCTCGACGATGTCGGTGAAGCGGTCGTGCAGGATCGCCGCCTCGAGCACGCGGAGCGTCTTCTCGCTCGCGCCGCCGGAGGGCGCCGGGCTCGTGTCGAGCGTCCTGGGCTCCGCAGTCATGGTCCGCCTCATCTCATGTCGACGATCGCGACGCCGTCCATGTCGTCGAAGGACTGGTTCTCCCCGGCCATCGCCCACACGAACGAGTAGTTGGATGTTCCCACACCGGAGTGGATCGACCATGAGGGCGAGAGCACGAGCCCGCCGTCGCCGACGATCAGGTGCCGGGTCTCCTGCGGCTGGCCCATCAGGTGCACGACGCGCGCGTCCTCGTCGACGTCGAAGTAGACGTAGAGCTCGGTGCGCCGATCGTGCGTGTGCGACGGCATCGTGTTCCACATGCTGCCCGGGTGCAGCTGCGTGACTCCCATGACGACCTGGCAGCTGCGCACGCCGTTCTCGTGGATGTACTGGTTCAGCGTGCGGCGGTTCGAGGTCAGCGGGTCGCCGAGCTCGCGCACCGTGCCCTGGCCCGGCTCGACGAGCGCGGTCGGGTAGGTGGTGTGTGCGGGCGCGGAGAAGCCGTAGAAGCGCGCCGGCGAGGCGGCCTCGTCGCTCTCGAAGGAGACGTCGCGGACGCCGCGGCCCAGGTACAGGCACGCGCCGGTGGCCATCGCGTGGCGCTCGCCGTCCGCGACGACCGTGCCGGCGGCGCCGATGTTGACGATCCCGATCTCGCGGTGGTCGAGGAACTGCTCGCTGCGGATCTCGGGCACGACCTCGAGCGGGAGCGGGACGTCCGTCGGCACGGCGCCGACGGCGACCACGCGGTCGTAGTGCGTCACGACCGTGCGCACGCTGCCGGGCATGAAGAGGTCCTCGACGAGGTAGCGGTCGCGCAGCTGCTGCTGGGTCGAGCCGGGGATCTGCTCGGGCGACGTGGGGCCGTAGACGGCGTTCATGGTGCTTCCTTCCGGTCGGGGATCACAGCAGGCCCATGAGGCCCGGGAGCCACAGGGACAGTTCGGGGACGAAGACGATGACGAACAGCATCACGATCAGCACGATGAGGAACGGCACCATCTTCACGATGACGGGCTCGAGCCTGGCCTTCGCGACCTGGGCGCCGACGAACAGCACGGGCGCGGACGGCGGCGAGATGACGGCGATCGACAGGTTGAAGACCATCATGATGCCGAAGTGCACGGGGTCGATGCCGTACGAGACCGCGATGGGCAGGAAGATCGGCGTGAAGATCAGGATCGCCGGGGTCGGGTCGAGCGGGATGCCGATCAGCAGCAGCACGACCATCATGATCAGCAGCACGACGACCTTCGAGTCGGTCCAGCCGAAGAGCGACTCCGCGATCAGCTGCGGCAGCCGAGCGTAGGTCATGACGTACGACATGATCGTCGACACCGCGATCAGGAAGATCACGATCGCGCTCGTGCGGCAGGCGTCGTAGAGGATGCGCGGCAGG
>JBAZPY010000177.1:0-4387 GCA_041645515.1 Agrococcus sp. | reverse complement strand
TGCTCGTCGGCGGCGGCCCCGGCGACCCCGAGCTGCTCACGGTGCGCGGCCGGCGCGCCATCGCGGAGGCCGACGTCGTCGTCGTCGACCGGCTGGGCGCGCGCGGGGTGCTCGACGGGCTCGCCGACGGCGTCGAGGTGATCGAGGTGGGCAAGCGCCCCGGTCGGCACCCCGTGCCGCAGGACGAGATCAACCGGATCCTGGTCGACCGCGCCAGCGCCGGTGCCGTGGTGGTGCGGCTCAAGGGCGGCGACCCGTACGTGTTCGGGCGCGGCGGCGAGGAGCACATCGCCTGCACCACGGCCGGCGTGCGGGTCGAGACCGTGCCCGGCATCTCGAGCGCCATCGCCGTGCCCGCGGCAGCCGGCATCCCGGTGACGCACCGCGGCGTCGCTCGCGCGTTCACCGTGGCGACGGGGCACGAGGCGCTCGCACCCTCGGTGCTCGCGCAGATGCGCTCGAGAGACGCCACGGTCGTCGTGCTGATGGGCGTGGCGATGCTCGAGCGCATCGCCGACGCGGCGCTCGCGATCGGCGTCGACCCCGCGCTGCCGGTGGCGATCGTCGAGGAGGGCACGACGGCTCGGCAGCGGGTCGTACGGGGCCCGCTCGCCGCGATCGCGCGCATCGCGCAGGAGACGGCCGTCGTCTCGCCCGCCGTGATCGTCGTGGGCGAGGTGGCCCGCTTCGGGCTGCTCGGCCCGCAGGCGGCGGCACCGGTGACGGTGGGGGCGCGGTCGTGATGCCCGCGCTGATCGGCTGCTCGCACGGCACGGCCGATCCGGCGGGGCGGGCGACCATCCGGGCACTGCTCGAGCTGACCGCCGACCGCCTCCCGGGCGTCGACGTCGTCGAGGCCTTCGTCGACGTGCAGGAGCCCGCGCTGCCCGACGTCGTCGCGTCGCTCGCCCCGCGCCCCGCGGTGATCGTGCCCCTGCTGCTCTCGACCGGGTTCCACGTCGAGATCGATGTCCGCCGCGCCGCCCGCCTGCGACCGGGCGTCGCGGCGGCGCCCCCGCTCGGCCCGGACGACCGGATCACGGGCGTGCTCGCGGA
Organism: Agrococcus sp.; assembly: GCA_041645515.1. GTDB lineage: Bacteria > Actinomycetota > Actinomycetes > Actinomycetales > Microbacteriaceae > Agrococcus. Next base: position 3,331 of record JBAZPY010000177.1, on the reverse strand, counting down.
CCGCTGGCGAGCGCTCGGCGCCGACCCCGCCGACCCGGTCGTGCTGGCCGTCGCCGGCTCGAGCCGCGCCTCCACCGTGCCGGCCGTCGAGGCGGTGCGCGACCGGTTCGCCGCCCTCACCGGCACCGATCCGGTGCTCGGCTACGGCTCGGCCGTGCAGCCGACGGTGCCGGACGCGGTCGCGCTCGCCCGCGGCGGCACGGCGACGGTGTCGGTCGCCTCCTACCTGCTGGCGCCCGGCTTCTTCCAGTCCCGCGTGCTCGCCGCCGGCGCGGACCTCGTGTCGGCGCCGCTCGGCGTCGACGCGCTGATCGTCGACGTCGTCGTCGACCGCTATCTGGCGGCTGCGGGGCGGCTGCGGCTGGCCGCGTGAGGTCCGGTCCGCCCGCTCACTCCCGCGAGGGTAGGTGCACCTCGAGCTCGTACAGCGCCCGCGGGTCGGCATCGTCGACGCGCTCGCCCGAGAGCCCGAGCCTGCGGTAGAACTCGGCCGCGACGTCGAGCGACTGCCACTCGAGCACGCGCACGCGCGTGTGCAGCTCTGCCCACTCCCTGACCGCCTCGAACAGCGCCGTGCCCGCGCCGCGGCCGCGCGCATCCGGGGACACCCAGAGGTCGTGCATGCGCGCGATCGACCAGTCGCGGTGCGGTGCGGGGCCGTAGTCCTGGGCTGCCGCGTAGCCGATCACCCGGCCGTCGAGCTCGGCGACGACGATGTGGTGCGCCGGGTTCGCGACGAGCGACTCGAGCCGCTCGCGGTAGCGGTCGACCTTCTCGTCGGGCTCGTCGGCGCCGCGGTGGGCGGCGAGCATCGGCAGCAGCACGGCGGCGTCAGCGGTCGTCGCCTGCCGGATGCCGATCTCGCCATCACGCATGTCGCCGTCGCCCATGCCGTCAGGGTAGTGGCGAGGCCCGCGAGCGGCCCGCCAAGTCGCTGCCCGAGAGCGAAGGTCGGCTCAACTGCTCGTCGAGCGCCAGCACCCCCGCGTGTGCGTCCTTGACGTTGCCCCCGTGGCCGATGAGGCGCCGCAGGCTGAGTTTCGGCCGTCTGATCGCGATACTCGGCTGCTATCGGAAGCGTCACCTTCTCGATGACCGCGGCGCGCGAACCGCGAGAGGTTCGGCATAGGAAGGCGCAATACTGCTTGATGCAAAAAAACCTTGATGGCAGCTCTGTAGAACACTAGCTTCTCTTCCAATCGGTCCATTCTTGCCTGGAGGAGTTTCGATGGTCGGTCGGCGTCTGCACGGGTACCTTCCACATGCCGCGCAAGGTCGGTGCCGACTTGGAATGGGGAGGGCAGAACAGCTGCTCGGGTACCACAAGCTTCTACCTGCACCGGATCAGGGTGCAGCTCCGCGACACATGCCTCCAGGCGTGGTGCGTCCAGTACGAGAACCTGTGGGCGTACACCTCGCCGAGCAGTCAGAACTACAGCCGCGTCGTCAACGTGACGGCTGACTCATGGTGCGAGCGCACAGACGGGCGCCGCTATGACCTCGTTGCTACGGTGACCGTGAAGAGCGTGCAGTACCGGTTCAACAGCAGGCCTGTGGACATCAGCAACTGCAATGTGCATCCGGCAGCGGGGGGCGTGTGAGCGAGCAGGCAGGTCCAGGCGACCGCGTTAGTGATTTCGGCTCGCCCGCACAGCGAGAACTCGGTCTCCAAGCCAAGGCGGCTGCTCTCGACCTGCAGAGCGCTCTCGCGGCCGTGGCGAGCGCCGAAGCGCGACTGGCGGACATCGTCGCGTCGCTAGCCCGAGACGAGGCGCGGTTGTCCACGGCAGACATCGCCATTCTGGCTGGGCTCCAGTCATCCTATGTCGACGCCCTACTCTCGGGGGGCGGCTACACGAGCCAGATGCGGCAGCTGTCTGGATAAGTCACGCATAAGTCACGCTCACGCCCGCGTGATGAATGGGCCCGGACAGAATCCGGGCCCGTTTCGCGTGCCCGGCGCCACCCGCTTCGGTCTTCAGACCGTGGATGCGTGCACGGCGCACGCGGGTTCGCACGCCTCGCAGGTGGTCACCTGCTTGCGGCACGACCACAGGCGACAGTTGTCCATGCCGTTCGTCGCGGCGCCGCAGCCCGTGCAGGTGCCGAGGATCGCTGCGCCGGTGCCGAAGTCGACCGTCCGGCGATCGTCGAACACGTAGAGCGAGCCCTCCCACAGGCCGGCGTTGCCGAACGTCTCGCCGTACCGGACGATGCCGCCGTCGAGCTGGTACACCTCGCTGAAGCCCCGCTTCGTCATGAGCGACGAGAGCACCTCGCAGCGCACGCCGCCGGTGCAGTAGGTGACGACGGGCTTGTCCTTGAGGTGGTCGTACGCGCCGGAGTCGAGCAGCTCGACGAAGTCGCGGGTCGTGTCGACGTCGGGCACGATGGCCCCCTGGAAGCGGCCGATGTCGGCCTCGAAGCGGTTGCGGCCGTCGAGCAGCACGACGTCGTCGCGCTCCTCCACGAGCCGGTGCAGCTCGGCCGGCTGCAGGCGCGTCCCGCCGCCGACCACGCCGCCCGCGTCGACCGCGAGCTCCTCGGGCGCGCCGAAGGTGACGATCTCGTCGCGCACCTTGACCGTCAAGCGCGGGAAGTCGTCGCCGGTGCCGGTCGACCACTTGATGTCCATCCCTGCGAACCCCGAGTACTCGCGGGTGGCGCGCGCGTACCGCTTGCACGCATCGATCGGTCCGCCGACGGTGCCGTTGATGCCGTGCGGCGAGATGAGGATGCGGCCCGTCAGGCCGAGCGACGACGCGAGCGCGTGCTGCCACAGCCGCACCGCCTCGGGGTCGGCGATCGGCGTGAAGCGGTAGTAGAGCAGCACCCTGTGCATCAGACGATCCTCCCAGTCGTCCGCGCCGCCAGCCGCCACCCGCCGGATGGGGCTGGCGTTGTGCGAGAGCGCCAAACGTCAGCGGATGCGCTTGCAGGGTCGGGCAGGATGGCTCCTCGTGAACATGTGGTTGCAGTGGCTGATGGCCATGACCGTCAAGAGCAAGGGCAAGCCGGAGCTCGCGATCGACGACGTCGCGAAGACCTCGTTCCGGGTGCTGCCGACCGACATCGACCTGCTCGGCCACATGAACAACGGCCGGTACCCGTCGTACATGGACCTCGCGCGCGTCGACATGACGAACCGCACGGGGATGTCCGAAGCGCTCGCGAAGGCGGGCATCTACGCCGTCGTCGGGCAGTCGTCGATGGTCTACCGCCGCAGCCTCGACCTGTGGCAGCGCTTCGACATCGAGACGGCGGTGCTCGGCGGGGATGAGCGGGCGATCTACCTCCAGCAGCGCTTCGTCGTCGACGGCGAGCTGCACGC
>JBAZPY010000176.1:0-4421 GCA_041645515.1 Agrococcus sp. | reverse complement strand
GATGACGACGAGTCCCGCCGCGCGCGCGTCCGCCAGCACCCGCTCGAGCGCCGCGACGCCGGCGGCGCCCAGGGCCTCGAACAGCGCGACCTGCGGCTTCACCACGGCGACCCGGCCGGCGGCGGCGGCCACGACGTCACGGCCGAGCCGCTCGGCGCGCACCACGTCCGAGCCGCCCCCGCCCCACGCATCGAGCAGCGCCGGGTGGGGGTCGATGCCGACGCACAGTGGCCCGTGCGCGGCGACGGATGCGGTCAGGCGCGCCAGGAAGGTCACGCGGACCGCCGCGCGTGGTACTCCTGCAGGCTCGTCACCTCGTAGGGCTCCCGCGAGGCCTCGATCGCCGCGACGGCGGCGCCCAGCTGCGCGACGGTCGTGAAGAGCGCCTTGTCGGCGGCGATCGTGGCCGCGCGGATCTCGTAGCCGTCGGCGCGGGCGATGCCGCCGGTCGGGGTGTTGATGATGATGTCGATCTCACCCGCATCGATGAGGTCGACGATCGAGGGCTCGATCCCGGCCTCCGAGTGCTTGCGCACGGTCTCGACGCGGATGCCGTTGCGGGCGAGCACCTCGGCCGTGCCGGTCGTCGCGACGATGCGGAAGCCGAGCTGCTGCAGCCGGTGCAGCGGCAGCACCGCCTGCCGCTTGTCGCGGTCGGAGAGCGAGACGAACACGGTGCCGGAGGTCGGCAGGCCGCCGTACGCGGCCGACTGGCTCTTCGCGAACGCGGTCGGGAAGTCGCGGTCGATGCCCATCACCTCGCCGGTCGAGCGCATCTCGGGCCCCAGCAGCGAGTCGACGACCCGGCCGTCGGCGGTGCGGAAGCGGCGGAACGGCAGCACGGCCTCCTTCACCGCGACGGGCGCGTCGATGGGCAGGATCGTGCCGTCCTGCTCCGGCAGCATGCCCTCGGCGCGCAGCTGCGCGATGGTGGCGCCGGCGAGCACGCGAGCGTTGGCCTTCGCGATCGGCGTGCCGAGCGCCTTCGCCACGAAGGGCACCGTGCGGCTCGCGCGCGGGTTCGCCTCGATCACCTGCAGCACCCCGGCGGCGTACGCGAACTGCACGTTGATGGGTCCGCGCACGTCGAGGCCCCGGGCGATGCGCAGGGTGGCGTCGCGGATCTCGAGCAGCTGCGCGCGGCCGAGCCCGACGGGCGGCATCGTGCACGACGAGTCGCCGGAGTGGATGCCGGCCTCCTCGATGTGCTCGAGGATGCCGCCGACGTACAGCTCCTCGCCGTCGTAGATGGCATCGACGTCGATCTCGACCGCGTCGTCCAGGAAGTGGTCGACGAGCAGCGGGCGGTCGGGGCCGACGATCCCGTGCGCGGCGATGCGGTCGAAGTAGCCGTGCAGGCTCGGGGTGTCGTAGATGATCTCCATGCCGCGGCCGCCGAGCACGTACGAGGGGCGCACGAGCACGGGGTAGCCGATGGCCTCGGCGATCTCGACCGCCTGCGCCTCCGTCATCGCCGTGCCGTTGCGGGGCGCGACGAGCCCGGCGTCGTCGAGGATGCGCTGGAACAGGCCGCGCTCCTCGGCCGCGTCGATCGCGTCGGGCGTGGTGCCGAGGATCGGCACGCCGGCGGCCTCGAGGCCGCGGGCGAGGCCGAGCGGCGTCTGCCCGCCGAGCTGCACGATCACGCCGACGAGCTCGCCGGCGCCGCGCTCGACGTGCACGATCTCGAGCACGTCCTCGAGCGTGAGCGGCTCGAAGTAGAGCCGGTCGCTCGTGTCGTAGTCGGTCGAGACGGTCTCGGGGTTGCAGTTGACCATGATGGTCTCGAACCCGGCGTCCGCGAGCGCGAACGACGCGTGCACGCACGAGTAGTCGAACTCGATGCCCTGGCCGATGCGGTTCGGGCCGGAGCCGAGGATGATCACCTTGCGGCGGTCGGACGGCACGACCTCGGTCTCGAGGTCGTAGCTCGAGTAGTGGTACGGCGTGACGGCGGGGAACTCGCCCGCGCACGTGTCGACCGTCTTGAAGACGGGCCGCAGGCCCAGAGCCCAGCGGGCCTCGCGCACCTCGGCCTCGGTCATGCCGCGCAGCTGCGCGATCTGCGCGTCCGAGAAGCCGTGCTCCTTCGCGAGCCGCAGCAGCGGCTCCTCGAGCTGCCCCGTGCCGTTCCCGAAGCGGCGCACCTCGTCGGCGACCTCGTTGATGAGCACCATCTGGTCGAGGAACCACGGGTCGATGCCGGTCGCCTCGTGCGCCTGCTCGACCGTCGCGCCAGCGCGCAGCGCCTGCTGCAGGGTGACGATGCGGCCGTCGGTCGGCACGCTCGCCGCCTCGAGCAGCGCCGCGGCGTCGCCCGGCTCCCCCTCCCAGTGGAACGAGGAGCCGCGCTTCTCGAGCGAGCGGAGCGCCTTCTGCAGCGCCTGCGCGTAGGTGCGGCCCATCGCCATCGCCTCGCCGACCGACTTCATGGTGGTCGTGAGCGTCGCATCCGCGGCCGGGAACTTCTCGAAGTTGAAGCGCGGCACCTTCACGACGACGTAGTCGAGCGCCGGCTCGAACGACGCGGGCGTCACCCTCGTGATGTCGTTGGGGATCTCGTCGAGCCGGTAGCCGAGCGCGAGCTTCGCGGCGATCTTCGCGATCGGGAAGCCGGTGGCCTTCGACGCGAGCGCCGAGGAGCGGGAGACGCGCGGGTTCATCTCGATGACGATGATGCGGCCGGTGGCGGGGTCGACGGCGAACTGGATGTTGCAGCCGCCGGTGTCGACGCCGACACGGCGGATGATGTCGATGCCGATGTCGCGCAGCCGCTGGTACTCGCGGTCGGTGAGGGTGAGCGCGGGCGCGACCGTGATGGAGTCGCCCGTGTGCACGCCGACGGCGTCGACGTTCTCGATCGAGCAGACGACCACCGTGTTGTCGGCAGTGTCGCGCATGAGCTCGAGCTCGTACTCCTTCCACCCGAGGATCGACTCCTCGAGCAGCACCTCGCCGATCGTCGACGAGTGGATGCCGTCGCCGACGAAGCGGCGCAGCTCCGCCTCGTCGTGCGCGAAGCCCGAGCCGAGGCCGCCCATCGTGAACGAGGGGCGGACGACCACGGGGTAGCCGAACTCCTCGGCGAACGCGAGCGCGTCGTCGACCGACTTCGCGATCGCGCTCGAGGCGACGTCGGCCCCCGAGTCGAGCACGAGCTGCTTGAACAGCATCCGGTCCTCGCCGCGCTGGATGGCGTCGACCTTCGCGCCGATGAGCTCGACGCCGTGGCGCGCGAGGATGCCCTGCTCGTGCAGCGCGATGGCCGCGTTGAGCGCGGTCTGGCCGCCGAGCGTCGGCAGGATCGCGTCGGGGCGCTCCTTCATGATGATGGTCTCGATCACCTCGGGGGTGATCGGCTCGATGTAGGTCGCGTCGGCGAAGTCGGGGTCGGTCATGATCGTCGCCGGGTTGGAGTTGACGAGGATGACGCGCACGCCCTCCTCCCGCAGCACCCGGCACGCCTGGGTGCCGGAGTAGTCGAACTCGGCGGCCTGGCCGATGACGATCGGCCCGGAGCCGATGACGAGGACGGAGCGGATGTCGTCGCGCTTGGGCATTCAGGCGTCCTTCTGCGTGTCGGTGGAGTCGGTGCCGCGGGCGGCGCGGTGCTGCAGCACGAGCTCGCGGAAGCGGGAGAACAGGTGCCGGGCGTCGTTCGGTCCGGCCGCGGACTCCGGGTGGTACTGGACGCTGAACGCGGGGATGTCGAGGGCGCGCAGGCCCTCGACCACCTCGTCGTTGAGCGAGTAGTGGCTCACCTCGACGCGGCCGAAGCCGGCGGGGCTGGAGAGCTCCTGGTGCAGCGGGGCGTCGACGGCGAAGCCGTGGTTCTGACTGGTGATCTCGACCCGGCCGGTGGTGGTGTCGAGCACGGGCTGGTTGATGCCGCGGTGACCGAACGGCAGCTTGTAGGTGCCGAAGCCGAGCGCGCGGCCGAGCAGCTGGTTGCCGAAGCAGATGCCGAAGAACGGCAGGTCCTCGCGGAGCAGCCCCTGCAGCAGCTCGACCTGGCTCTCGCTCGCGGCGGGGTCGCCGGGGCCGTTCGAGTAGAAGGCGGCGATCGGCTCGTGCGCGAGCACCTCGTCGAGCGTCGCGTCCTGCGGCAGCACGACGAGGTCGAAGCCCTGCTCCTGCAGGTAGCGCAGCGTCGACGCCTTCACGCCGAGATCGAGCACGGCGAGGGTGCCGAGCGGTTCGCCGATCGCGGGCAGCGTGTACGCCTCGGGCGTCGAAACGACCTGGGCGAGGCTGCGGCCGGCCATCTGCGGGCTCTCGCGCACGGCGGCGAGCATCGACTCGTCGTCGACGAGCGCGTCGCCCGAGAACACGCCGGCGCGCATCGCGCCCGCGTCCCGGAGGCGCCGGGTGATGGCGCGCGTGTCGACGCCGGCGATGCCGACGACTCCGTCCTGCTCGAG
>JBAZPY010000175.1:0-4433 GCA_041645515.1 Agrococcus sp. | reverse complement strand
ATGGATCCAGACCGACTTCGGCAGCAAGCAGCCTTCGGGCGCGGCGCACAGTCTCAAGCGCGTCCGCTTGTCGACCTTGCCGGTACTGCGCCACGCTCAGCACGACCCACCGGCGCTCTCGCAGAGGTGCCTCAGCCACACGGCCGCGCGCCAGCGCTGCGACCTCCTGAGCCTCACCAGCCTGAAGCCGTGCGTCCAGCAGCAGCTCCTCAAGACCGAGACGCATCTCCTCGAGGCGCCCCGCTGCGATCTGAGCCGGTTCCCAGTCGGGGAGCTCGACGAAGGGATCGCCTCGCCACAGCGCGAGCGCCTCCGAGAACGTGTGGGCGGCACGTTCAGGCTCACCGAGCTCCAGCTGCTGCGTACCCCGCTCGACGAGTCGTTCGAACCGCTCCGCGTCGACCTCGACGTGCCCCGGGACGAGTCTGTATCCGTGCGCGGTGGTCTCGATCTGGGCCGGCGCGATACGCCGGCGCAACCGCATGATGCACCCTGGAACGATATGCGACCACGACGGGGGCGGGCGGTCACCCCACAGCGCCGCCGCGAGGGATGCTGCCGATACTGGCGCACCCAGTCGAACCGCGAGCACAGCCATCACCGTACGATCACGCGGAGCCAGAGGGATCCGGCCGTCGTCGAGCGTCAGCGCTCCAAGAACGCGAACCTCCATGGCTCCACTGTCCGCCCGGCTCCGACATCCGTCAAGCCGGTTGACATGGGGCTGATACACGTCCGCTCGGCGCCGTTATCGTGCTGATACCCGCGAGCCCTCGACTGGACCCAGCAGCCCGGCGCTGCATGGATCGAGGAGAGGACGTGGCATGTGGACTTCATGTCGGCGCTCCCGCGCCGCTCACGCGACGCGCTTGCGGCAGGTCGGTGCCGTAGCAGCGTTGGCGTGCGTCGGACTCACGGCGTGCACCGCGCGCGAGGCGCCGTCTCCCTCGTCGAGCGCGGAGGCCGACACGATCGCACCGTTCCCGGAGAGCGGCGCCATCGACGCCGGCACATACCTCGTGACCGGCTACCCGGTGCCGTTCGAGATGACCGTCACCGACGGCTGGGAGACCTTCGACGGCGCGAGCCTGGGCAAGGACGATCCGGATATCCCGAACTCCTGGAACGTCGCCCTGTTCTTCTACCCCGTCGCCTATGTCCCGACCGACGCATGCGCCTGGAGAGGCGGGATCGTCCAGATCGATCCGACGGTTGAGGCGTTCGTCGATGCGATGGCGGCGCAGGCGTCGACGGTGAGCACCCCTGCCGTCGAGGTCATGGTGGGCGACTACTCCGGCTTCGAGTTCGACCACGCCGCCGAGAGCGACGTCGACTTCACCGTCTGCGACAGTCGCCAGTTGTGCATCTCGGCGGGCTCCGCGGAGGAGTGCGAGGGCGGAAGGGTGTGGGAGGCTGTGGGCGAGCGCGACACCTACCGAGCGGTCGACCTGAATGGCGAGCGGGCCGTGATCGCGCTGGTCCAGCCCGACGAATCGGTCGATCCGGCGCTGCTCGAAGAGGCACGTGCCATCTTCGAGTCGATCGAGTTCGTCAGCCCCGACGAGTGACGGTCGGGCAAGTCCTCGCCGTCAGCGGCGAGAGCCATCGTGCGGACCCTGCGGACCACGACGTAGAGCTGGGCCGGGTCCCCCCAAGGAACCCGGCCCAGCGGCATGTGTGCGTCAGACCCCGTAGTAGAGCTCGAACTCGAACGGGTGCGGACGCAGCGCCATCGGCAGGATCTCGGACTCGCGCTTGAGCGCGATCCACGTGTCGATCAGGTCCTTCGTGAACACGTTGCCCTCGAGCAGGAACTCGTGGTCCTGCTCCAGCGCGACGAGCGCCTCCTCGAGCGTGCCGGGCACCTGGGGGATGTCCTTCGCCTCCTCGGGCGGCAGCTCGTAGAGGTCCTTGTCGACCGGCTCGTGCGGCTCGATGCGGTTCTTGATGCCGTCGAGGCCGGCCATCATCTGCGCGGCGAACGCCAGGTACGGGTTCGACGCCGCGTCGGGTGCGCGGAACTCGATGCGCTTCGCCTTCGGATTCGAGCCCGTGATGGGGATGCGGATGGCCGCCGAGCGGTTGCCGGCCGAGTAGACCAGGTTGACCGGTGCTTCGAAGCCCTTCACGAGGCGGCGGTACGAGTTGATCGACGGGTTCGTGAACGCGAGCACCGCGGGGGCGTGCGCGAGCAGGCCGCCGATGTACCAGCGGGCGACGTCGGAGAGGTTGCCGTAGCCGTTCTCGTCGAAGAAGAGCGGCTTGCCGTCGAGCCACAGCGACTGGTGCGTGTGCATGCCCGAGCCGTTGTCGCCGAAGAGCGGCTTCGGCATGAACGTGGCCGTCTTGCCCCACTGCTCTGCGGTGTTCTTGATGATGTACTTGAAGGCGAGCACCTCGTCGGCGGCCTTGACCATCGTGTTGAAGCGGTAGTTGATCTCGGCCTGGCCGCCCGTGCCGACCTCGTGGTGGCTGCGCTCGACCTGCAGGCCGATGCCCTCGAGCTTCAGCACCATGTCGTCGCGCAGGTCTGCCTGCTTGTCGACGGGGGAGACCGGGAAGTAGCCGCCCTTGTAGGGCGTCTTGTTGCCGAGGTTGCCGCCCTCCTCTACGCGACCCGAGTTCCAGGCGCCCTCCTCGGAGTCGACGACGTGGAACGACTGGTTCTGCGTCACCGAGTAGCGCACGTCGTCGAAGACGTAGAACTCCGCCTCGGCGGCGAAGAAGGCGGTGTCGGCGATGCCGGTGGAGGCCAGGTACTGCTCGGCCTTGTGCGCCACCTGGCGCGGGTCGCGGTGGTAGATCTCGCCCGTGCGCGGGTTGTAGATGTCGAAGATCATCACGAGCGTCTTGTTGTCGCGGAACGGGTCGAGGTACGCCGTCGTCACATCCGGGATGAGCTGCATGTCCGACTCGTGGATGTTCGCGAAGCCGCGGATCGACGAGCCGTCGAAGAGCTGGCCGACGGTGAAGAACTCCTCGTCGACGGTGGATGCGGGGATGTTGAAGTGCTGCTGCACACCCGGCAGGTCCGTGAAGCGGATGTCGAGGAAGAGCACCTCCTCGTCCTTGATGTAGGCGAGGACCTCGGACGAATCCTTGAACATGGTGCTCCTTGCACTGCGTTGGGGGTGGGCGAATGCCGTGCCGTCGACGCTACGCAGGAACCGTTGCCCGCCCGTGACGCCGATGTTTCGGCGGTGTTACGTCAGCGGGGGCGACCGGGTCGCACGCGGCGCGGGTCGATGCCCTTCGGGATGGGCAGGCTCGCCTGGCCGAGCGACGTGAGCCGGTTCGCGACCGCCATCACCTCGGCGCGGCTGAGCGTGCGCTTCAGCCGTCGCATCGTCTTCGTGAGCTTGCGCAGCTCGAGCTCGGAGTCGGGGCCGATCTCGATGACGTGGATCGGCACGTTCGGCACGATGCGCTTGACCTTGCGCTTCTCCTCGCCCAGCAGCCGCGCGAGGCGCTCCTTCGGACCCTCGGCGATGAGCACGACGCCCGGCTTGCCGACGGCGCGGTAGACGGCGTCCTGCGTGCGGGGGTTGACGCCGACCGGCATCTCGCTCGTCGTCCAGTTGCCGCGCAGGCCGTTCTTCAGCACCGCGCCGACCGCGCCGGGACGGCCCTCGATCTGCGCGAACGCGATCTTCTCGGCGCGCCAGGTGAGCGTCATCATCATCAGCATCAGGCCGATCAGCACGCCGCTGATGATCCAGAGGACGAGGAACAGCGGGTCCTGCCGGAAGGCGATCGCCAGCACCGTGACGAGCACGATGGGGCCGAGCAGCGCGAGCAGCAGCAGCGGCAGCGCGAGCCGGTCGTTCTTGCGGGTCATCTGGAAGATGGACCACATCGTCTTGAGCCTGCCGGGCTCCTTCTCGGTGTCGCGTGCCATGTCGACAGGATACCGGGGCGCGGGCCTCCCGCTCTCCACAGGTGGTGGCCGATGACGCGCGGATGCGGTGTCCGCGGTGGCAAGGTCGCCGACGTGGACGAGGCGGCCGACGTGGACGAGCGGGACGGCGTGGACGAGCAGGACGACGCTGACAGCGCCGCGCCGACGATCGCGGGCCATCCGCTCGTGCGCGCGCTCCGGCGCGACGTGGAGCGGGAGGTGTGGGTGGCGTCCGCCGCGTCGGGCGCCGGTGTCGAGCTGCACCGCAGCCTGCCCGGCGAGGAGGCGCTGCTCGCCCGCGAGGCCGAGGCGCTGCTGCTCGCCGATCATCCGCACCTCGTGCCGATCCTCGACGTCGCCACCGATGCGGGCGTCGTGCTCATCCGACCGCTCCTGCCGCGCGACCTGGCCGGATGGCTCCGCGAGCGTGGCGCGCCGCAGCCCGGGGAGGCGGTGACGGCGCTCGCCCCGATCGCCGCGGCACTGGGGGCGCTGCACGCCGTCGGAGCAGCGGTCGGCGGCGTGCCGGCGCAGC
>JBAZPY010000174.1:0-4470 GCA_041645515.1 Agrococcus sp. | reverse complement strand
CGCCGTCGAGCACCCGCGCGACCGGGTCGGTCGTGTCGGCCACCGCATCCGCCTGCCAGCGGCTGCCGAGCGTGGCCGGCTGCCCGGCGCGGCGAGTGAGGTCCTTGTCGGCGAACGGGAGGCCGTGGATCATCCCGGTGCGGTCGTCGGCGTCGTCCGCCGCTCGTGCGCGCGCGAGCGCGAGCTCGCGGTCGACGTGCACGATGGCGTTCGCGTCGTCGAGCCGCTCGATGCGGTCGAGGAAGTGCGCCGCCACCTCGACGGCGCTCAGCTCGCGCGCGTGCAGCAGCCGCCACAGGTCGAGGGCGCCGAGCTCGTGGATCGCGCTCACGCAGCGCCCGACCCGCCTGGCCTGCGCGCGAAGGCGATGTGCTGCGCCACCCAGCCGACGGCGGCACCGACCATCAGGCCGAGCAGCAGGAGCAGCGGCTCCGACGCGGCGCCCAGCGCCCAGACGAGCGCCGCGCTCGTCGCGAGCCCCGCCGCGATGCCGAGCAGCCAGCGGAGCAGGGCGACCGGAGCGGCTCCGGCGAGGGAGCGGAGGATGAGCGCGAGCGCTCCCATGACGGCGCCGACGAAGCCGCCGAGCAGCACCGTCCAGAGGCCGATCGAGACCCACATGACGGCGTCGGTCGCCCCACCCGACGCGATGGCCGCCGCCACGACGACGGCCCCGGCGAGCGCGGCCGCGATGCCGATCGCCCAGAGCGTCACCTGCCAGAGCCGCCAGCGGAACACCGGGCGTGCGTCGCGCGCGCTCAACCGAAGTACCGGCCGGCCCGGCGCTGCAGCCGCTTGCGCTCCGTGCGCTCCCGCATCTGGTCGCGGCTCGCGTAGTTCGTCAGCTCCCGGAACGGGTCGCGCCCGACGAAGCGGGGCGGCTCGGCGAGGATCGCGGCGATCGCCTTGTCGAGCTCCCAGTACTCGCCGATGCGGGTGCCCTGGCCGGGGTTCACGTGCCGCAGGCGCGCCTCGAAGCGGACCTCGCCCTTCACCTCGATCTGCACGATGAAGCCTCGGGTGGCGCCGGCGACCGACACCATGAAGAACCCGGGGCCCAGGTCGGTCACGGTCGCGCTGATGTCGCTCGCTGCCGCCGCGGCCTGCGCGTCGGTGCGCTCCCGCGACCGCCGCCACTCGTCGAACTCGGTCATGGAGCCATCGTGGCACTGCGGGGTGACATCCGCGCGCAGCGGCTCGACCGCGGGGACCCCTCGCGACGGCGACGGTGCCGAGGGCTCAGCGCTTCTTGCGCAGCGACTTCTGCAGCAGCACGATGCCCAGCTCGCGCCCGAACTTCTGGCCGACCCGGCCCATCCGCCCGATCTCCTCGAAGCCGAGCCGCTCGTGCAGCCGGATCGACGCATCCGCCCCCTGGTCGGCGATGACCGCGATCATCTCGCGCACCCCCCGCGCGCGGGTCGCCTCGATGAGCGCCTCCATGAGCGCGCGGCCGAGGCCGCGGCCGGCGGCGGCGGGCGCGAGGTAGACCGACGACTCGACGGTGTAGCGGTAGGCGCTGCGCTGCTTCCACGGCTGCACGAGCGCGTAGCCGAGGATCGCGCCGGTCGCGCTCTCGGCGACCAGGAACGGCAGCTGCAGCTCGGCCGCCTCGCGCAGGCTCCGCCGCCACTGCGCGAGCGTCTTCGGCCGCTCGTCGAACGTGACGGTCGAGTTGAGCACGTAGTGGCGGTAGATGTCGCGCACGACCGGCAGGTCGGATGCGTCGACGGGCCGGATCGTGAACGCGAAGTCGGGCGCGCGGTGCTCGGGGGCGCGCAGGTGCGGCGGCAGCCGGCGTCGGCGCTCGTACTCCTCCGGCAGCACGTCAGGCCCCTGCCTCGTCGGGGTCGGCGGGGATGCGCCAGTCGACGGGCGCCGCGCCCTGCCCCTCGAGCGCCGCATTCGCGCGCGAGAAGGGCCTCGAACCGAAGAAGCCGCGCCGCGCCGACAGCGGCGACGGGTGGGCGGAGGCGATGACGGGCGTGTCGCCGAGCAGCGGGGCGAGCGACTGCGCCTTCGCGCCCCAGAGGATCGCGACGAGCGGGAGCGGTTCGCCGTCCGGGCCGCGGCGGGCGACGAGCGCGCGGATCGCCGCCTCCGTCACCTGCTCCCAGCCCCAGCCGCGGTGCGAGTCGCTCTCGCCCGCGCCGACCGTGAGCACGCGGTTGAGCAGCAGCACGCCCCGGTCGGCCCAGGCGGACAGGTCGCCGTGCGCCGCGGGCGCGATGCCGAGGTCGTCGTGCAGCTCGCGGTAGATGTTCTGCAGCGAGCGCGGCAGCGGCCGCACGTGCCGCTCCACCGCGAACGACAGGCCGATCGGGTGCCCGGGCGTCGGGTACGGGTCCTGGCCGACGATCAGCACGCGCACGTCGTCGAGCGGACGCCGGAAGGCGCGCAGCACCGCGTCACCCGCCGGCAGGTAGGGGCGCCCCGCCGCCGTCTCCTTGCGCAGCCGCTCCCCCAGCTCGCGCACCACCGGCTCGACGGGCGCGAGCGCCCGCGCCCAGCCCGTGTCCACGAGCTCGGCGAGCGGCGCGACGGTCATGCGGCGGCGGCCAGCACCGAGACGGTCACGCGATCGGTGTCGCCCGCTCGGTCGGCGGTCCAGACGCTGCCGTCGCCGGCGACCTCGAGGCCCCCGGACCCGACGATGAGCGATGTGCACTCGTCGATCGCGACGACCCGGTCGGCGAGGCCCGCGGCCACGATCGCGATCGCGCGGGAGACGTTGCCGTACTGCGCCGCGTGCACGTCGACGACGAGGTCGATGAGGCCGAGGCCGGCGTCGAGCGTGACCTCGTCGAGGCCCTCGCCGTTGGACTCGGCGACCACCGGCACGCCGCCGATCCGCCAGCCGCCCAGCAGCGCGACGTCGCCGGCGATCATCGCGCCCGCGGAGTAGCCCGCGTAGGGCACGCCAGTCGACACGAGCCCGCGGATCGTGTCGGCCGCGGGCATGATCGCCGCGTGGTAGCCGGGGGTGAGCCCGCCGCCGACGAAGATGCCGTCGGCGCTGCCGAGGTCGGTCGGGAGCAGCGTCCGCTCCGCGGTGAGCTGCACGATCCGTACCTCGCCGGCGCCGAGCCTCGTGAGGTCGTCGCGGTAGTCGGCGTGCCAGCGCTCCCCCTCCGACGCATCCGCCGCCCACAGGACGACGGCGATGACGGGGGGTCCCTCGGCGCGCTCGCGGGCGTCGGCGACGAAGCGGCCGGTCCAGCGCGACTCGTCGTCGGCGTCACCGCCGCCCAGCAGGTGGATGCTCATGCCCCAAAGTCTGCCGCATCCTCAACGTCGCCTGTGGTCGCGCGAGCGACTATGCGCGCTGACCGACCACCGGCGACGTTGAGGATCAGGGGCGGAGGGCCGTGAAGGCGTCGTCGAGGATGGCGAGGCCCGTGCGGGCGTCGTCGTCGGGGATGACGAGCGGCGGCACCACGTGCAGGCGGTTGTCGGCCGCGAAGGGCAGGTAGCCGCGGTCCATCAGCAGGCCCTTCAGCCGCGCGATGACGGATGCGTCGACCGGCTGCCGAGATCCGCGGTCGGTCACGAGGTCGAGCGCCCAGAACGCGCCGCGGCCGCGCACCTCGCCGATGACGTCGTGCCGCTCGGCGAGCTCCGTGAGCCCCGGGCCGAGGATGTCGGCGCCCAGGTGGGCGGCGTGCTCGACGATCCGCTCCTCGGTCATCGCGTCGATCGTCGCGACGACCGACGCGGCCGCGAGCGGGTGGCCCGCGTAGGTGAGCCCGCCGGGGATGGCGCGCTCGCGGAACGTGTCGAGGATGTGGTCGGCGATGATGACGCCGCCGACCGGCACGTAGCCGGAGTTCACGCCCTTCGCGAAGGTGACGAGGTCGGGCCGGAGACGATCGTGCTGGTGCGCGAACCAGTGGCCGGTGCGGCCGAACCCTGCCATCACCTCGTCGAGGATGAGCACGATGCCGTGCTGGTCGGCGAGCTCCCGCAGCCCCTGCAGGTAGCCCGCCGGCGGCAGCAGGATGCCGGCGGTGCCGGGCACCGACTCGACGAGGATCGCCGCGAACGTCGTCGGCCCCTCCGACTCGATCACGCGCCGCGCGTGCTGCAGCGCGCGCTCGCACTCCTGCTCCTCGGTCTCCGCCCAGAACTCCGAGCGGTACAGGAAGGGCCCGAAGCAGTGCACGTGCCCGGTGGCGAACTCGTTGCCGACTCGGCGGAGGTCGCCGGTCGCGTTCACCGCCGCGCCCGTGTTGCCGTGGTACGAGCGGTAGTGCGAGAGCACCTTGGCGCGCCCCGTGTGGATGCGCGCCATCCGGATGGCGTTCTCGACCGCATCCGCCCCGCCGTTCGTGAAGAACACCGCTGCCATGTCATCGATCTTCGACAGGATGCGCTCCGCCGCCTCCCCGCGCCGCAGGTTCGTGGTGGCGGGCGCGACGGTGGCCAGCTCGGCCGCCTGCCGCTGGATCGCCTCAACGACCCGCGGATGCA
>JBAZPY010000173.1:0-4473 GCA_041645515.1 Agrococcus sp. | reverse complement strand
CGCGGCGGCCTGCGCGGCCGCCTCGAGCTCGCCCTCGGAGAGCCCGTCGAGCTCGGCCGCGTCGTCGATGACGACCGCGAGGTCGTTCGTGTCGGCCTGCAGGTGCTTGTCGAAGCGCGTGGAGAGCGTGGCGATCTGCTGGTTCAGCTCCTTGAGGCGCTCGCGCGCCTCCGGCTCGAGGCCCGCGCCCGCGACGGTCATCTCGGTGTGGCGGCGCTCGACGAGGTAGCGCTGCTCGTCGGTCCAGGATGCGTCGGGCTCGGCGTGCAGCGCCGCCACGCGGGCGTAGAGGCGCGGGTCGAGCGTGATCGAGTCGGCGTGCGCGGCGAAGCGAGGCGCGTAGCGCTCCTCGAGCTCCTGCAGGAACGGCGACGAGTCGGTCGACGTCATGCTCCAGAAGACGTGCGCGACGCGCTCGAGGGTCTGGCCGCTGCGCTCGAGCGCCTCGATGGTGTTCTCGAAGGTCGGTGCGTCGTCGCCGTCGACGATCGCGCGGACCTCCTCGGTCTGCTCGGCGAACCCGGCCTCGAGCGCCTCCTCGTAGTGCTCGTCGCGGATGTCGGCGAACGGCGGCAGCTGGTAGGGGAGCGTGCTGGGCGAGAGGAACGGGTTGGTCATGCCCCCACCCTAGGACGCGGGCTCTGGCCGTCCGCTCGCCATAGACTCCCGGTATGGCACCCGTTACGTATTCCCATGGCCACCACGCGAGCGTCGTCGGCGCGCATGCCGCCAGGACGGTCGAGAACTCCGCCGCGTACCTGTCGCCGCTGCTCGCGCCGGGCATGCGGGTGCTCGACGTGGGCTGTGGCCCAGGCTCCATCTCGATCGACCTCGCGCGCCGCGTCGGCCGGGGCGGAAGCGTCGTCGGCATCGACATGAGCGCTGAGGTCGTCGAGATCGCCCGGAGGGCCGCGAAGGAGGCGGGCGTGTCGAACCTCCAGTTCCGGGTGGGCGACGCATACGACCCGGCGCCGGGGGAGCGGTTCGACATCGTGCACGCGCACCAGGTGCTGCAGCACCTCGGCGACCCCGTCGGGGCGCTGACCGCATGGCGGAAGGTCGGCGGCCTCGTCGCCGCCCGTGACGTCATCTACTCGGCCACCACCATCCATCCGCTCACGCCGGAGCTCGTACGCTGGCGCGAGCTCGTCCTCGCGCTGCAGACGGCGAACGGCGGCGACGGCGACGCCGGCGCGAAGCTCAAGGCCTGGGCGCGCGCGGCCGGCTTCGCGCAGGTCGAGACCGACGTCGAGACCTGGTGCTTCGAGTCCGCGCGCGGCAGGGCGTTCTGGGGCGGGCAGTGGCAGGAGCGCGCGCTGCACTCCGCGTTCGCCGACGGCACGGAGCGCCACGGGCTCGCGGATGCCCGGGAGCGCGAGGCGATCTCGACCGCCTGGGCAGCGTGGACCGCTGACGAGGACGGCTGGATGGCCATGCTGCACGGCTGGATCCTCGCGCGCGGCTGACCCGGGATCCTCAACGTCGCGGGTGGTCGCTCGGGCGCGCATGCGCCTCGAGTCGCCACCCGCGACGTTGAGAGATCGGGTCAGCCGGCTCGCGTCACCACCACGTCGTCGCCGTCGAGGCGGATGGTCGTGCCGTCGTCGAGCTCGACCACCGGCTGCCCCTCGAGCCACGTGAGCGTCCAGCGCCAGCTCGAGGTGTCGGCACCCAGCTCGACGAGCGTGCGCTCCTCGTCGTCGATCGCCGCGCGCATCGCGAGCGGCACCGCCTGCGGCGCCTCGCCGCCGACGGCCCAGCGGGTGCCGATCTGCATCAGGACTCCTCGAGCACGATCTCGCCGACCTCGAGCGACTCGCCCTCGACGATCGACAGGTCTCGGATGCGTCCGACGGCCTGGAGGTCGCCGGCGGCGGCCTCCAGGTGCTCGCGGAGCGCCGCGGGGACGGCGATCACCGCGGACGCGACGGGCGTCTTCTGGCTCGCCTTCGCATCCGTCTTCGCGCGCCGGACGCCGATGAGCGCCTGGCCGACGGCCGACAGCATGCCGGTCGCGCCGGCATCCGTCATGCCGGGCACCGCGGCGAGCTCGCTCGCCTCGGGCCACGCGGCGAGGTGGATCGAGTCGTCGTGCGACCAGGACCACACCTCCTCGGTCGCGAACGGCAGGAACGGGGCGAGCAGCCGCAGCTGCACGTCGATCGCCGTGCGCAGTGCCGCGATCGCCGAGCCGCGGCCGACGGCATCGCCCGAGTAGGCCCGCTCCTTGACGAGCTCGAGGTAGTCGTCGCAGAAGGTCCAGAAGAACGCCTCGGTGGTCTCGAGCGCCTTCGCGTGGTCGTAGCCCTCGAATGCGCGCGTCGAGGCCCGCACGACGCCGGCGAGCTCGGCGAGCATCTCGCGGTCGAGCCGCTCGGTCACCTCGCCGGGCTCGCCCTCCATCGAGAGCACGAAGCGCGCCGCGTTCAGCACCTTCATCGCGAGGCGGCGCCCGATCTTGATCATCTTCGGGTTCTGCGGGTCGAGGGTCGCGTCGACGCCCAGCCGCGACGACGCGGCCCAGTAGCGCACGCCGTCGGAGCCGTGGTCCTCGAGCATGCCGAGCGGCGTGACGACGTTGCCCTTCGACTTCGACATCTTCTTGCGGTCGGGGTCGAGGATCCAGCCCGAGAGCGCCGCGTGCTTCCAGGGCGCGCGGCCGTCCTCGAACATCGAGCGCAGCAGCGTCGAGAAGAGCCAGGTGCGGATGATGTCCTGGCCCTGCGGGCGCAGGTCGAACGGCGTCAGCTTGTCCCACACGTCGGCCCCCGCGGCCCAGCCGCCCGCGAGCTGCGGGGTGAGCGACGATGTCGCCCAGGTGTCCATGATGTCGACCTCGCCGGCGAAGCCGCCGGGGCGCCCGCGCTGCGACTCGTCGTAGCCCTCGGGCACGTCGCTCGTCGGGTCGAGCGGCAGCTGGTCGGGGGTCGGCAGCAGCACGCGGTCGTAGTCCGGCTGCCCCTCCTCGTCGAGCGCGTACCAGACGGGGATCGGCACGCCGAAGAAGCGTTGGCGCGAGATGAGCCAGTCGCCGTTGAGGCCGTGCACCCAGTTCTCGTAGCGGGTGCGCATGTGCTCGGGGTGCCAGGCGATCTCGCGACCGAGCTCGACGAGCCGCTCGCGCAGCGCCTCGTCGCGCCCGCCGTTCTTGATGTACCACTGGCGCGTGGAGACGATCTCGAGCGGCTTGTCGCCCTTCTCGTAGAACTTCACCGGGTGCTGGATCGGCTTCGCCTCGCCGATCATGCGGCCCGCGTGCTGCAGCAGCTCGACCATCGCCTTCTTCGCGCTGAACACCGTCTTGCCGGCGAGCTGCGCGTACGCGGCCCGCGCGGCGTCGCTCGAGAGCGCATCGGGCGCCTCGGCGGCGAAGCGGCCGTCGAAGCCGATCACCGAGCGGTTCGGCAGCTGCAGCTCGCGCCACCACGTGACATCCGTCACGTCGCCGAACGTGCAGATCATGGCCACGCCGGTGCCCTTGTCGATCTGCGCGAGCTCGTGGGCGACGAACGGCACCTCGACGCCGAACACCGGGGTGGTCACGGTGGTGCCGAAGAGGTGCTGGTAGCGGGTGTCGTCCGGATGCGCGACCACGGCCACGCACGACGGCAGCAGCTCGGGGCGCGTGGTGTCGATGCGCAGGTCGCCGTCCCGGCTCGTGAAGACGACGGTGTGGTACGCGCCGGGCTGGTCCCGGTCCTCGAGCTCGGCCTGGGCCACGGCGGTGCGGAACGTCACGTCCCACAGCGTCGGCGCATCCGCCTGGTACGCCTCGCCGCGCTCGAAGTTGCGGAGGAACGCGAGCTGCGAGGTGCGGCGGGCGTCGTCGGAGATGGTGCGGTAGGTCTGCGACCAGTCGATCGAGAGGCCGAGCGTGCGCCACAGGTGCTCGAAGCGCTCCTCGTCCTCCTCGGTCAGGCGCTCGCACAGCTCGATGAAGTTCTTGCGCGACACCGGCAGCTGGTCGGCGGCCTTCGAGCTCTTGCCCTCGCCGCCCTGCTGCGGGGGCGTGAAGCCGGGGTCGTACGCGAGCGTCGGGTCGACGCGCACGCCGTAGTAGTTCTGCACGCGGCGCTCGGTGGGCAGGCCGTTGTCGTCCCAGCCCATCGGGTAGAAGACGTGCTTGCCGCGCATGCGCTGGAAGCGGGCGATGAGGTCGGTGTGCGTGTACGAGAACACGTGCCCGACGTGCAGCGAGCCGGATGCGGTGGGCGGGGGCGTGTCGATCGAGTAGATCGCGTCGCGGTCGAGCTCGGCGGCATCGAAGCGGTACGTGCCCGACGCCTCCCAGCGCTGGCCCCACTTGGCCTCGAGCCCCTCGAGGGCGGGGCGGTCCGGCATTCCAGCGGTGGCGGGCATCCCGGACGTGGGCATGGCGCTCATGGCGTCTCGCTTTCGATGTGCGCGGCATCGCGTCTCGCCGGATCCTCGGGGCGAGGCCTCGGCTTGATGCCTGGTTGTGCTGGATCCAGT
>JBAZPY010000172.1:0-4491 GCA_041645515.1 Agrococcus sp. | reverse complement strand
CGGGGCCTAGCCGCGCGCTCGCCGGAGCCGCCGTGCTGCTGCGCGGGCCGGCGCGCTGCTGCGCGGGCCGGCGCGCTAGACTGCGGGCACACGATGTGGTGGTGCCACAGCCGTCCTCCGCGGTCCCGCGGCAGGCGATCGGTTCATCCCGGACGACCGTGTTCGAAGGATGTGCGCCATGTCGGAGCTCTCCAAGGAGGCGCGTCTCAACGCGGCCTTCATCGCCCTCGCCGAGAAGCTGACCTCCGAGTACGACGTCGTCGAGCTGCTGCACTCGCTCATGGCGGAGTGCGACGGGCTGCTCGACGTGCAGGCGGCCGCCCTGCTGCTGAAGAACGCCCGCGGCGAGCTCGAGCTCGTCGCCTCGACCAGCGAGGCCGCCGGCTTCCTCGAAGTGATGCAGCTCAACGCCGGCGGGGGCCCATGCATCGAGTGCGCCAGCACGGGCGAGCTGGTCTCGGTCGTCGACATCCGCGCGACTGGCGAGCACTGGCGCGAGTTCCGTGAGGCAGCGCTGCTCGAGGGCTTCCACTCGGCGCATGCGGTGCCGCTGCGCGTCCGCTCCGACGTGATCGGCTCGCTCGGGCTCTTCCGCGCGCGCAGCGGTCCGCTCGATCCCGCGGAGGAGGCGATCGCCAGGGCGCTCGCGGACGTGGCCTCGATCGGGATCCTGCAGGAGCGCATCCTGCGCGAGAGCGCCGTCGTCGCCGAGCAGCTGCAGCGCGCGCTCGACAGCCGGGTGCTCATCGAGCAGGCGAAGGGCGTCCTCGCCGCGCTCCACGACGTCGACGTGGACGAGGCCTTCCGGATGCTGTGCGCCCATGCGCGCGCGAACAACCTCAAGCTGCACGCCACCGCCCGCGGGGTCGTCGACCGCACGGAGCGGATCGCCCGGGGCCCCGGGGGCGTCGTCTCGGAGGCGGTGCGGTAGTCCGCCCTTGACGCCGGCACCGCGGCTCCGGAGAATGGGGGACAAGCAAGGGTGCTCTCCAGACCTCGGAGCACGTGTCGCCGGCACAGCGCCGGCTCGATGCGGAAGAGGCGGCAATGGAGACCACGACCCGTCGTCAGCGCGACGGCGCGCGACGGCAGGAGCGCGAGCCGAGCGCCCCGTGGGCCGAGCGCAGCTGGCTCCAGTGCAAGGGCAAGCTGCTCGACGAGCGGGCGTACCTCGCGGCGCTCGGGCGCGGCGGAGCGCAGCGCACGGCCATCCCGCTCGGGAACGGCTGACCGATGGACGCCGAGATCGAGCTCCGGTTCCTGGCGATCTTCTTCGCGGCGCTGCTGCTGGTGCAGGCGCTGCTGCTGCTCTCGTGGGCCGCTGCGAAGGGCGTCAGGAAGGGCCTCGCGACGCTGCGGCCCGCCCACCGTGCCGAGGCGACCGTGGCCCCGGCCGCTCCAGCGCGGCCGACGACCTGACACGATCGGCCGCGGTCCCGCCGGGTTCCGCCCGCACGCGGTAGGGTGGTCTCTTGCGCCCACCGGCGCACGAGCTTCGCCGAGCGCGATCCCGCGCTCAGCCACCACCTGCAGGAGGCACCCATGGCCAAGGGCATCATCAACCCGCCGATCGACGAGCTGCTCGACAAGGTCGACTCGAAGTACCAACTGGTCATCTTCGCGTCGAAGCGCGCGCGCCAGATCAACGACTACTACACCGACATCCACGAGGGCTCGATGTTCGACAACGTCGGGCCGCTCGTCGACGCGACGATCGAGGACAAGCCGCTCTCGGTCGCGCTGCACGAGATCCACGCGGACAAGCTCGTCCTCACCCACGACGAGGTCGCCGAGGCCTGATGCGCGTCGTCGTCGGGATCTCCGGCGGTATCGCCGCATACAAGGCAGCGCTCGCGATCCGCGAGCTCGTGCAGGCCGGCCACGACGTGCACGTCGTGCCGACCGCATCAGCCCTGCGCTTCATCGGGCGGCCGACGCTCGAGGCGCTCAGCCGCAATCCCGTCACCGACGAGGTCTTCGACGACGTCGCGGCCGTGCGCCACGTCGCGCTCGGCCAGTCGGCCGACCTGATCGTGGTGCTCCCGGCGACGGCGAACACGCTCGCGAAGCTCGCCACCGGTCTCGCGGACGACCTGCTCGGCACCACCGTGCTCGCCTCCCGTGCGCCGCTCGTGCTCGCGCCCGCGATGCACACCGAGATGTGGGAGCAGCCCGCCGTGCAGGCCAACGTGCGCACGCTCGTCGAGCGCGGCGCCACGGTGGTGGGTCCGGTCGCCGGCTCGCTCACGGGCGGCGACGTCGGGCTCGGCCGCATGGCCGAGCCGGCCGAGGTCGTCGCCGCAGCCCTCGCCCGCGTCGCGGGCAGGGGCTCGCTCGCGGGCCGCACCGTCGTCGTCTCCGCCGGCGGCACGCGCGAGCCCATCGACCCCGTGCGCTTCCTCGGCAACCGATCGAGCGGCGCCATGGGCGTCGCGCTGGCCGAGGCCGCGCGCGACGCCGGCGCCACCGTCACGCTCGTCGGCGCCAACCTGCACTTGCCCGCGCCCCGCGGCGTCACGGCGGTCGACGTCGAGACGACCGCGCAGCTGCGCGAGCGGATGCTCGAGCTCGCCGACGCGGAGGTCGTCGTGATGGCGGCGGCGGTCGCCGACTACCGCGTCGACGGCGTCTCCGACGCGAAGCGAACGAAGGAGGCGTGGGGCGACGCGCCGACGCTGACGCTCGCGCTCAACCCGGACATCCTCGCCGAGCTGTCGCGGCGCCCGCGCTCGGGCCTGGTCATCGGCTTCGCGGCCGAGACCGAGGCGGACGACGACGCGCTGCTGCAGCGCGGCCGCGACAAGCTCGCGCGGAAGGGCGCCGACCTGCTGGTCGTCAACCGCGTCGGGCACGACGAGGGCTTCGGCCACGTCGACACGCGCGTGCGCGTGCTCGACCGCTCCGGGGTCGTCAGCGACGCTTCAGGCAGCAAGGCGTCGGTGGCCCGCGCCATCATCGACGCGGTCGCGCAGCGCCTCGCCGCACGACCCGCATCCAGCTCGACCGAATCCAGCCCGACCGACCCCCAGGAGCGCCCGTGACCCTGCGCCTGTTCACGTCCGAGTCCGTGACCGAGGGCCATCCCGACAAGATCTCCGACCAGATCTCGGACGCGGTCCTCGACGCCATGCTGACGCAGGACACCGAGGCGCGCGTCGCCGTTGAGACGCTCGTCACCACCGGCCTCGTGCACGTCGCGGGCGAGGTGCGCACGACCGGTTACGTCGACATCGCCTCGGTCGCGCGCAAGGTGATCGTCGACATCGGGTACGACTCGAGCGAGGTGTCGTTCGACGGCAACTCCTGCGGCGTGACCGTCTCGATCGGCGAGCAGTCGCCCGAGATCGCCACGGGCGTCGACACGGCCGTCGAGGCGCGCGGCGGCTCCGTCGACCCGCTCGACCGCGACGGCGCCGGCGACCAGGGCATCATGTTCGGCTTCGCGACCGACGAGACGCCCACGTACATGCCGGCCACCGCGTGGGCCGCGCACCGGCTCGCGGAGCGGCTCGCCGCCGTGCGTCGCAGCGGCGAGATCCCGTGGCTGCGGCCCGACGGCAAGACGCAGGTGACGATCGGCTACGACGGCTTCCGCCCCGTCAGCGTCGACACCGTGCTCGTCTCGACGCAGCACGCGCCGGGCGTGACGGATGCCGACATCCGCGCCGCCGTCATCGAGCACGTGATCGACCCGGTCGTCGGCCAGCTCGGACTCGACACGAGCGGCATGCGCTCGATCGTCAACCCCTCCGGCTCGTTCCTCACGGGCGGGCCGAAGGGCGATGCGGGCCTCACCGGCCGGAAGATCATCGTCGACACCTACGGCGGCGCGGCTCGTCACGGCGGCGGCGCCTTCAGCGGCAAGGACCCGTCGAAGGTCGACCGCTCCGCCGCCTATGCGCTGCGCTGGGTGGCGAAGAACGCCGTCGCCGCGGGCCTCGCGTCGCGACTCGAGGTGCAGGCGGCATACGCGATCGGCATGGCGCAGCCGGTCGGCCTGTACGTCGAGACGTTCGGCACCGGCACCGTCGACGACGCGACGATCCAGGCAGCGATCCAGCAGGTCTTCGACCTGCGGCCCGGCGCGATCGTCCGCGACCTCGACCTGCGGAAGCCCAAGTACCGGCAGACCGCCGCCTACGGGCACTTCGGCCGCGAGCTGCCCGACTTCACCTGGGAGCGGCTCGACCGCGTCGACGACCTGCGCGCCGCCGCGGGGCTCTGACGCCCGTGGCGGCCGAGGCTGCCCGGTTCGCCCGCGTCGTCGTCGACTCGCGGCTGCCGCAGCTCGACCGGCTCTTCGAGTACCGGGTGCCGCCGGGGCTCGAGGGCGTCGCGCCCGGCGTGCGCGTGCGCGTGCCGCTGCGCGGCGACCGGATGACGGCGGGCTACGTCGTCGAGGTGGCGGATGCGCGCGCCTGGGAGGGCGAGGTCGCCGACGTCGAGAAGGTGCTCTCGCCCGTGCCTGTGCTGCAGCCAGAGGTGTGGGCG
>JBAZPY010000171.1:0-4510 GCA_041645515.1 Agrococcus sp. | reverse complement strand
AGCGGCCGCGCAGCTCGCGCATGGGGTCGATGCCGAGCCGCTCGGACGACGAGTACAGCGCGACCTGCCCGAAGGTGTTGGCGATCGCGAAGCCGATGCGCCAGTCGCGCACCGGGTCGACCGCATCGATGTCGATGCGCAGCCGCAGGTCGTCGCCGGCGCGGACCTCGCTCGCGCGGCCGCCGTCGGCGTCGACGAGGTCCACGCCCACGATGTCGACGCGCGGCAGGCTGGGCGCCGAGAGCGCGTTCGCGTCCTCGAGCCGGTGCGCGGCGTCGAGGTCGCGCTGGGTCTGGAAGCCGCTGCGCAGCACCCCGACCGCGTCGATCGGCGCGCCGTCGAAGGCGACGTTGCCGCGCGACAGCACGATGCCGCGCGTGCACAGGTCGGTGATCTGGCTGAGCGTGTGCGTGACCAGCACGATCGTGCGCCCCTCGAGCTGGAACGAGCGGATCTTGTCGAGGCACTTCGTCTGGAACGCCTCGTCGCCGACCGCGAGCACCTCGTCGACGAGCAGCAGGTCCGGGTCGACGTGCACGGCGACGGCGAAGGCGAGCCGCACGTACATGCCGGAGGAGTAGAACTTCACCTGCGTGTCGATGAACTCCTCGATGCCCGAGAAGTCGACGATCGCGTCGAAGTACTGATCGGTCTGCCGCTCGGTCAGGCCGAGGATCGACGAGTTGAGGTAGACGTTCTCGCGCCCCGTGAGGTCGGGGTGGAAGCCCGCCCCGAGCTCGAGCAGGGCAGCCATCCGTCCGCGCCGCATGACCCTGCCGCTCGACGGCTGGATGATGCCGCCGATGGTCTTGAGCAGCGTCGACTTGCCCGACCCGTTCGGGCCGATCAGGCCGACCGTGTTGCCGGAGTCGATCTGCAGCGACACGTCGTGCAGCGCCTCGAAGTGCTCGGCGTGCACGCGGCCCCTGGCCGCGTTGACGACGCGCTCCTTGAGGCTCTTGTCCTTGCGGATCGTGAACCGCTTCGAGACGTGCTCGACCTGGACGATGGGGACGGATTCCATCACAGCTCCTGCGCGAAGTCGCCCTGCAGGCGAGCGAACAGCCGCTGCGCCACCACCACGAGCACCGCGCTGATGCCGGTGGCGATCAGCATGTGCAGCCACAGCTGCGGCACGTGCTGCGCGCTGAAGCCCGGCTGCCAGAACGCCTCCTGGAAGCCCAGCACTGCCAGCGTGACGGGGTTGTTGACGTAGATCGGCACCAGCCAGCTGAACGCGCCCGCCTCGAGGCGGTCCTGCACCATCGCGATCGAGTACAGGATGGGGGAGCCCCACATCATCAGCACGAGCACCACGTCGACGAGGTACGAGATGTCGCGCAGGTAGACGTTCGTCGCCGACAGCACGAGCGCCAGCGCGGCCGAGAGCACCACGATCAGCACGATCGAGAGCAGCGCGTACAGCAGGTGCCATCCGAGCGAGAGGGAGCCGGTCGCCCACGACGCGACGATGAGGATGACGAGCTGGATCGCGAGCGTGAAGAGCGCCGGCCCGATCGTCGACAGCGGGAAGATCTCCCGCGGGAGGTAGACCTTCTTGATGAGTCCCGAGTTCGTGATGATCGCGCTCGTGCCCGCGCCGACGGTCTCCGAGAAGAGCGTGTAGATCGCGAGCCCCGCGAAGATGTAGATGCCGAAGTTCGGGATGCTGCGCGCGGCGCCGAGGAACTCGCCCACCACGAGCGCGTAGACGAAGAGCATCGTCAGCGGCCGCACGAGGCTCCACACGAAGCCGAGGCGGGAGTCCTTGTACCGCGCCTTGAGCTCGCGCTTGGTCAGCCGGCCGAACAGCTCCCGGTACCGCCAGAGGTCGCTCACCGATGCCGCGAAGCCCGCGAGGCCCCGGCCGCGGACGCCCGCATCGAGCCAGGGTTCGGTCGACAGCCGTTCCGCACGAGCGTGCGCGATGTCGGTCATGGAGACCTTCCGGTGGGCGAGCGGGTGAGCGTCCATCGTACCGCCGCCCAGAGGGCCCGCCTTGGGGCCCGCCTCGGCTCGCATTGAGGAAGTACCCCCAAATTCCTGCGCAACTTGTAGTCTTGCGTTCGTGTGTCTGACAGCCGGCTGAGGGGTGCGTTCGTGATGAAGAGACGATGGAGACGAGGCGCCGTCGCCATGGTCGCGGCATTGGGCGTCGTGATCTCCGGACTCGTGGCGGTCCCCGCACCGCCCGCGGAGGCGGCGGTCGCGTCGGCGTTCGACCCCGGCGAGATCATCAGCGACGAGAACTTCTTCGCGGGCAGCTCGATGGACACGAACGCCGTGCAGTCGTTCCTCAACGCGCGCCGCCCGGAGTGCGTCTCCGGCTACACGTGCATGGTCGACTACACCCAGGCGACCCCGAGCATGGCTGAGAGCCGCTACTGCTCCGCGCTCACCGGCGCCTCCCGCGAGTCGGCCGCGAGCATCATCGCGCGCGTCGGCGCCGCGTGCGGCGTGAGCCCGCGCGTGCTGCTCGTGCTGCTCGAGAAGGAGCAGTCGCTCGTCACGCACCGCTCGCCGTCGGCCACCCGGTACGCGAAGGCGACCGGGTTCGGCTGCCCCGACACCGCGCCGTGCGACCCGACCGTCGGCGGCTTCTTCTACCAGGTGTACTACGCCGCCCGGCAGTTCCAGGTCTACAAGACGTTCCCGCAGAACTACAACCACATCGCCGGCCGCGTCAACAACGTCCTGTACAACCCGAACGCGGCGTGCGGGTCGAGCCCGGTGCTCATCCGGAACCAGGCGACCGCCGGCCTCTACAACTACACGCCCTACCAGCCGAACGCCGCCGCGCTCGCGAACCTCTACGGCACCGGCGACAACTGCTCGGCGTACGGCAACCGCAACTTCTGGCGCATCTGGACCGACTGGTTCGGCGACCCGCGCTCCTCGAACGGCGTCAACCCGTTCGGCGTCGTGCAGTCGGTGACGACGACCCCCGCGCGAGCGGTGGTCTCCGGCTACGCGATCGACCCCTCGGCGCCCGCGCAGGCGATCCAGGTGAACCTCTACATCGACGGCGTGTGGAAGCGGACGTACCAGGCCAACCAGGCCAACATCGCCGCGGGCGGCGCGCTCGCCGGGGCCGGCTCGAACCACGGGTTCGCGATCGAGTTCGCGATGAGCGGCACGCCGGTGGAGATGTGCATCGCGGCGCTCAACGTCGGCGACGGGAAGGACCAGTGGATCGACTGCCGCACGGTCAACCCGCCGTCCGGCCCGCCCTTCGGCCAGGTCGACGGCGCGTCGGCGAAGGGCTTGACCGCGACCGTCAGCGGCTGGGCGATCGACCCAGACACGGCCGCGCCGATCAACGTGCACGCCTACGTCAACGGCCGCTACGCCGGAGCCTTCCGCGCCTCCGCCTCGCGCCCCGATGTCGGCGCTATCCACCGGGACTACGGCGCCAACCACGGCTACAGCTTCCAGGTGCCGATCCCCGTGGGCACGAGCGACGTCTGCGTGTACGCGATCGCGGTGCCGATGGGCGACAACCCCATGCTCGGCTGCCGAGAGGTGTCGAACGCGTCGGGTCCGCCCGTCGGCCAGCTCGACAGCGCCTCCGCCGCCCCCGGGTCCATCACCGCCTCCGGCTGGGCGATCGACCCCGACACGCCCGCCTCCATCGACGTGCAGCTGCTCGTCGACGGGAAGGTCGTCGCATCCAGCAGCGCCAACACGTCGCGCCCCGACGTCGGCCGCGTCCACGCCGGCTACGGCGCCGCGCACGGGTACTCGTTGACCGCGTCCGCGACCGGCGGCCAGCACTCCGTGTGCGTCCGGGCCGTGAACGTCCGCGGCGGCACGGACACCACGCTCGGCTGCCGCACCGTCGAGGTGCCGTCCGGATCGCCGATGGGCCGCCTCGACTCGGTCGAGGTCAACACCGCGACCGGCGCGCTCACCGTCAACGGATGGGCCATCGACCCCGACACGACGGCGCCCGTGAACGTCCGCCTGTACGTCAACGGCGCCCTCCGCTCGGAGTACGTCGCCAACGGCGACCGGCCCGACGTCGGTCGCGTCTACCCCGCCTACGGCGCGGCGCACGGCCTCCAGTCGGCTCGGGTCACGCTGCAGCCGGGCATGAACCAGATCTGCATCTGGGCGCTCAACACGGGCGCGGGCGAGGCGACGCTGCTGAACTGCAGGTGGGCGAACATCTCCGGCACGCCGTTCGGCATGCTCGACTCCGCGTCGGTGGATGCGGCGACCGGGCGGCTGCAGCTGAACGGCTGGGCGATCGAGCCCGACACCGCCGCATCGCCGATGGTCAACCTGTACGTCGACGGTGCCCTCGTCGCGCAGGAGCGCGTGACGGCGTCCCGACCGGACGTCGCCCGCGTCTACCCGCTGTTCGGCGGGAACCGCGGCCTCGGCTCCCTGAACACGACCGTCACGCCCGGCTCGCACTCCGTGTGCGCGTGGGTCGTCAACGAGGGGCCGGGCAGCAGCAGGCTGCTGGGGTGCAAGACGGTCGCTCGATGACGGGCGCGACGGCGGT